>JANLPD010000119.1:0-2932 GCA_031367045.1 Frankiales bacterium
AGCAGCTCGATGGCACCGTCGAGGTCGCCGCCGATCTGCTGGAGATGAGCCTTGGCGACGCGAAGGCGGTACGGGTTCTGCGGCAGCCCGAGATTTCCTCCCAGTTCCTCCGCGCGCGTCAGGTGCCACCGGGCGAGGTCAAGGTCGCCCTGCTCGCAAAGGATGGTGCTGATGCCGATGTGCATATCGGCGGCTCCTCGCAGCGCCGGCCCGCCCGAGGGCGCCGCGAGCTGCAGACCACTCTGGTAGATGTCCAGCGCGTCCCGTAGCCGGCCCTGTGCGACCCGCAAATCTGCCAGCGTGATTGAGCACCCGACCACATCCGCGAAGGACCCCGCGCTCCGCAGGTGCTCGACACACTCGGTGTAGCCGGCGAACGCCTCGTCGAGGTCGCCGTTTCCCCAGGAGATGAGTGCGAGCAGTGCTGCGGCACCTCCACGAGTGAGGTGGTCGTTGTCGGAGGAGACTTCCAGCGCCCGTTGGGCGTGCAACCGGGTGCCGACTTCGTCGCCGTGCATCAACGCTGAACCCGCGCGCCACATGGCGATCGCGCCGGGCAACGCGGCGAAGCTGTCGTCGTTGACCACGATCCTGTCGTGCACCGGAGCGTCCGGCTCGAGCCAGCTCTCGGCGTCACGGAGGCGCCGGTCGACCTCGGTGAGCTGACCACAAGCCAGCAGGACCCCGGCATAGCTGGCGTTAAGTACTGGCCGGTTCCGGAACACGTCCTCGGGGAGCGCTCTGAACCAGGTAAGGAGGGTGGCCTCCTGCCGGGCTTGGCTGAGTGCGGGTGCGGCCTGCTCGACCAGATCGGCCGCGCGCGCGAAGTCCTCACCGGCAAGGGCGTGCCGAACTGCGTCGGTCAGCGAGCCGTTGCGCTCGAACCACTCGCTGGCACGCCGGTGCAGGGCCGGGACCTCGTCGGGTCGTTCCTCGACCAGGTAGGCGCGCAGGACCTCGGCGAACAGATGGTGGTAGCGGTACCACAGCCGCCGGTCGTCCAGCGGTACGACGAAGAAGTTGCCGCGGTCCAGGGCCTCCAACCGCGGGCCGCCGTTGTCTTGCCCGGTGACAGCGTCGCAGAGCGATCCGCTCAGCTGGTCCAGAACTGACGTGCTGAGCAGGAAACGGCGGATGTCGGACGACTGGTGGCTGAGCACTTCGCCGACCAGGTAGTCAGCTATGTAGCGGTGGTCTCCCGCGAAGTCCTTGATGAACTCGGAGGCGTCTGCATGCTCACGCAGGGACAGCGCGGCGAGCTGCAGCCCGGCGATCCAGCCTTCGGTACGGCGCCCCAGGGTGTCGATGTCCTTCGCCGTCAGGGTCAGGCCCATCGCTGAGGTGAGGTAGTCCGCCATCTCGGTGGGTTCGAAGCGCAGGTCCGCCGCCCGCACCTCGGTGAGCTGTCCTCGCGCGCGAAGCCGCGCCAGCGGAAGACTGGGGTCCTGCCGGCTGGAGATCACCAGGTGCAACGAGGGCGGAAGGTGCTCGAGCAGGAACGTGACTGCCGAGTCGACCTCCGCCGCGTCGACGGCGTGGTAGTCGTCCAGGACGAGAACCACAGGGTCGGGCAACGCACTGATCTCGTTGATCAGCGCGATCAGCACCGCTTCGATCGAAGGGGACTGCGGGGACTGCAGCACCCCCAGCAGCTGCTCCCCCAGGCCCGGCACAACGGTCCTCAGGCCGGAGACGAGATAGGTCAGGAAGCGGGCCGCGTCGCTGTCAGCCTCGTCCAACGAGACCCATGCCAAGGGCCGGTCCACGGACGCGGCCCAGGCGCTGAGCATCGTGCTCTTACCGAAGCCGGCGGGGGCAGACACGACGGTCAGGTTGCCCCGCAGTCCCTCGTTCAGCAGCTCGATGAGGCGCGGGCGGGCGATGAACGCAGGCCGGAGCGTCGGGATGAACAGCTTCGTGACCAGCACTGCTGTGGACATGGACATCAGCCAGGGGCGGGGACGCTACGCGCATTGCGATCGTTCGACGTCATCGCCTCACCCCCGAGCCCTTCCGCTTATCACCCATACTCTCCTACCCGCCGCAGCCGACCAACGGCCCGTTGCTATATCGGGGGACCCCGCGTTCCATCGTGATGTGGACGCCGACCGCTCGACCTCGACCGAGATCGCATCCTTCCTTGAGCGTGTCGGTCCGCGACTGCGGCAGGTCCGTGAGCTGCGGGGCTTCACGCTGACTGATCTGGCCGCGAGAACAGGCATCTCGAAAAGCACGCTGTCCCGTCTGGAGACTGGACAGCGACGCCCGAGCCTTGAACTACTGCTGCCGCTCGCTCAGACGTTCCGGGTCCCACTCGACGACCTCGTCGGGGCGCCCGATGTCGGGGACCCCCGGATCCGGTTGAAGGCCCGGCGCGTGCACGGCCGCACCGTGGTGCCCCTCACCCAAGGACTTGTCGGCGTACAGGCCTGGAAGATCATCCTGCCGGTGAACCGGACCCCGAAGGTTCGCACCCACGAAGGCCACGAGTGGCTGTACGTCCTCACTGGCCGGATGCGCCTTGTCCTGGGAGATGAAGACCTCGAACTCGGTGTCGGGGAAGCGATCGAGTTCGACACGGCCCGGCCCCATTGGTTCGGCGCGGCGGGGGAGCAGCCTGCCGAGGTCCTGAGCCTGTACGGACGCCCGGGCGAGCGCATGGACCTCCGCGGCCACCAATCGCACACGGGCACGCAGGAGCCGTAGAGACACGCGACCGACGGGTCTCGGGCGACCAGCCCCTGTGAGCGCCGAGGGTCTCGAAGTCACAGAGGTGCCCCACGAGGCTCCGCCGACTCAGATTCCCGGAAACAGCAACCTTCGTAGGCGACCGTCCCAATCGGATGCAGCCTGCAGGCATGAACAGATACGACGTAGTGATTGTCGGCGGAGGCGCCGCCGGCCTGACCGCAGCCTTGGTCCTGTCCCGGGC
>JANLPD010000130.1:0-7363 GCA_031367045.1 Frankiales bacterium
GGAACGGCTCAGCACCCCGACGAGGATGAGGACGACAGCGGACACGATGAGCGAGCCACGGAACGCCTTCAGCGTCTGCACTGCACCAGCTCCAGGTTGTGGTGGTTGGTGATCGGGGTACGACGAGAACGCCGACCGGCCCGGCTCCCGGTGGGCGGGTGCGCTGCTGTCCAGCCAGGTGATGGCCGGGCTGACGTCCAGCCTAGTTTGTAGCCCGAGCGGTGGTCGGCGAAACGGTGGTCGGCGAAACGGTGGCCGCCGAAACGGTGGCCGGCAGCCAGCCGCGGCCGCGTGACCCCATCGGCGGCCCTACCAGCCGCGCTCGCGCCACAGGGGCAGTGCGGCTCGTTCGGCACCAAGCGTCGTGTCCCCGCCGTGTCCCGGGTAGACCCACGTCTGGTCCGGCAGCGGGCCGAAGAGCTTGCGCTCGACGTCGTCGAGGAGGCTGGTGAACCGCGCCGCGTCCTTCTCGGTGTTGCCGACGCCGCCCGGGAACAGCGAGTCGCCGGAAAAGACGTGCGGCCGCTCGGGGTCACCGCGGTAGAGCAGCGCGATGCTGCCGGGAGTGTGCCCCTCGAGGTGGACGACCTCCAGCGTGCAGGCGCCGACCGTGACTTTGTCGCCGTCCGCCACTACCCGGTCGACGGGCACCGGGAGGTCAGCGACGTCCGCCTGGTGGGCGAGGACGGGGGCGCCGGTGGCGGCGACGACGTCGGCCAGGGCTTGCTGGTGGTCCCAGTGGCCGTGGGTCTCAACGATGCCGATGAGCCGTCCGGTCCCTAGCAGCTCGAGCAGGCGAGGGGCGTCGCCGGCCGCGTCGACGAGCAGGGTGTCCCCCTCCGTGGGTCCGGGACTCGTGCACCTCAGCAGGTAGCAGTTGTTCGTGAACGGCGGCGTGCACACCTTGGTGATCTGCAGTCCGGGCAGCTGGCGAACGTCGGGGGGGCCACCCTGCTCGACGAGCCCGGTGTAGGTCGAGGCCACGGTCACATCCTCCTGAGGAAGCGTTGTGTCGGAGGCCGACGTTAGCCTGGGAGGCGGGTGACCGCCCCACACCGAAGTGCCGACCCAAGGGACCCATGGCTGACCGCCTCGTCGTGCGCGGCGCGCGCGAGCACAACCTCAAGGACGTCTCGCTCGACCTGCCGCGCAACGCCCTGGTCGTGTTCACCGGGCTGTCCGGGTCCGGCAAGTCCAGCCTGGCCTTCGACACGATCTTCGCCGAGGGTCAGCGGCGCTATGTCGAGTCGCTGTCCGCCTATGCCCGGCAGTTCCTGGGCCAGCTGGACAAGCCCGACGTCGACTTCATCGAGGGCTTGTCGCCGGCCGTGTCCATCGACCAGAAGTCGACCTCCCGCAACCCAAGGTCGACGGTCGGCACGATCACCGAGGTCTACGACTACCTCCGCCTGTTGTACGCCCGGGCCGGGACCCCGCACTGCCCGGTCTGCGGCAAGGTCATCGCCCGCCAGCAGCCTTCGCAGATCGTCGACCGCGTGCTCGAGCTGGCGGACGGGACCCGGTTCCAGGTCCTGGCGCCGGTGATCCGCGAGCGTAAGGGGGAGTACGTCGACCTGTTCGCCGAGCTCCAGCAGAAGGGCTTCTCGCGGGCCAGGGTCGACGGCGTCGTCTTCAGCCTGGCCGAGCCGCCCAAGCTCAAGAAGCAGGAGAAGCACACGATCGAGGTGGTCGTAGACCGGCTGACCGTCAAGGGTTCGGCCAAGCGCCGGCTCACCGACTCGGTCGAGACTGCGCTCAAGCTCGGCGGTGGTCTGGTGATCCTGGACTTCGTGGACCTCCCCGAGGACGACCCGCACCGCGAGCGCACCTTCTCGGAGCACCTGGCCTGCCTCGACGACGACCTGTCGTTCGAGGAGCTCGAGCCGCGCAGCTTCTCTTTCAACAGCCCCTTCGGCGCCTGCCCGGACTGCCACGGCCTCGGCACCCGCAAGGAGGTTGACCCGGAGCTGGTCGTCCCCGACCCGGAGAAGTCCTTGGGCGAGGGGGCGCTGCAGCCGTGGTCGAGCGGGCACAACATCGAGTACTTCGGACGGCTCCTCGCGGGGCTCGGCGACGCCACCGGCTTCACCCTGAAGGACCCTTGGAACACGCTGACCAAGGCGCAGCAGAAGGCCGTCCTGCACGGACACCCGACCGAGGTCCATATCCGCTACAAGAACCGTTATGGCCGCGAGCGGAGCTACTACACCTCCTTCGAGGGCATCATCCCGTTCCTCGAGCGCCGCCACGCCGAGGCTGAGACCGACACGAGCAGGGAGCGCTTCGAGGGCTACATGCGCGAGGTCCCGTGCCCCACCTGCCGAGGTGCCCGCCTCAAGCCCGAGGTCCTGGCTGTGACCCTCGGCGACCGGTCCATCGCCGAGGTCGCCGCACTGTCGATCGGCGACTGCGCGCGGTTCTTGCGCACGCTGGAGCTTGACCCCCGCCAGCGGGTCATCGCCGAGCGGGTCGTCAAGGAGGTCAACGCCCGGCTGGGCTTCTTGTTGGACGTGGGCCTGGAATACCTCTCGCTCGACCGCGCCGCGGGCACGCTCGCGGGGGGAGAGGCCCAGCGCATCCGCCTGGCGACCCAGATCGGCTCAGGCCTGGTTGGGGTGCTCTACGTCCTCGACGAGCCGTCGATCGGCCTGCACCAGCGCGACAACCGCCGGCTCATCGACACCCTGGTGCGCTTGCGGGAGCTCGGCAACACCCTGATCGTCGTGGAGCACGACGAGGACACCATCGCCAACGCCGACTGGGTGGTCGACATCGGTCCGGGTGCGGGGGAGCACGGTGGCCAGATCGTCGTGTCCGGGACCGTCGCCGATCTGCTCGCCTGCGAGGAGTCACTCACCGGTGCCTATCTGTCCGGCCGGCGCAGCATCGCGGTGCCAGCCGAGCGCCGTCCCCGCGACCGTGACCGCGAGCTGGTCGTCGTGGGCGCCCGCGAGCACAACCTGCGTGACGTCACGGTTGCCATCCCGCTCGGCCAGCTCGTTGCCGTCACCGGAGTGAGCGGCTCCGGCAAGTCGACTCTGATCAACGACATCCTGGCCGCGGTGCTGGTCAACCGTCTCAACGGTTCCCGGGAGGTCCCCGGCCGGCACACGAGGGTCACCGGTCTGGAGCACCTCGACAAGGTCGTGCGGGTCGACCAGTCGCCGATCGGCCGCACCCCCCGGTCCAACCCGGCGACCTACACCGGCGTCTTCGACCACATCCGGAAGCTGTTCGCGCAGACGACCGAGGCCAAGGTCCGGGGCTACCTGGCCGGACGCTTCTCCTTCAACGTCAAAGGCGGCCGCTGCGAAGCCTGCTCCGGTGACGGCACCATCAAGATCGAGATGAACTTCCTGCCAGACGTCTACGTCCCGTGCGAGATCTGCCACGGCGCCCGCTACAACCGCGAGACGCTCGAGGTGCACTTCAAGGGCAAGACGGTCTCCGAGGTCCTGGACATGCCGATTGAGGAGGCAGCCGAGTTCTTCGCGGCAGTTCCGGCCATCAGCCGCCACCTCAAGACCCTCGTCGACGTCGGACTCGGCTACGTCCGCCTCGGCCAGCCGGCGCCGACCCTGTCGGGCGGTGAGGCGCAGCGCGTGAAGCTTGCCTCCGAGCTCCAGAAGCGCCAGACCGGCCGGACGATCTACGTCCTCGACGAGCCGACGACCGGCCTGCACTTCGAGGACATCCGCAAGCTCCTGGGGGTGCTTGGCCGCCTGGTGGACCAAGGCAACTCGGTCATCGTGATCGAGCACAATCTCGACGTGATCAAGACCGCCGACTGGGTGATCGACATGGGTCCTGAGGGTGGGTCTGGTGGCGGCCTGGTCATCGCGGAGGGCACGCCCGAGCAGATCGCCACCGTGAAGGCCAGCCACACCGGCCGTTTCCTCAAGGACGTCCTGGCCGGCCGAGGGCGGTTCACCCCCAAGAGCCCGGCCGCGCGCCGGACTGACCAGCCCGGCGCGAAGCAGCCGGCTGCCACCCCGGCGGGGACGAAGGCACTGACCCGCAAGAAGGTGGCAGTGGCCAGTTAGCTCGACAGGACAGCCGGACACGGCCCGGTGGGCCGGCTTTGCGACGTAGGCTCGACGACGTGGCCGCCCCGTCGTCGTACCGCCCGGCGGCCGGCACGATCCCGCTGGAGCCGGGGGTCTACAAGTTCCGCGACGCCGCCGGCCGCGTTGTTTACGTCGGTAAGGCGAAGAGCCTCCGCAGCCGCCTCAACAGCTATTTCGCCGACGCCGACTCGCTGCATCCACGGACCCGGCAGATGGTCACCACCGCGGCTTCGGTCGAGTGGACCGTGGTCACGACAGAGGTCGAGGCGCTGCAGCTTGAGTACACCTGGATCAAGGAGTTCGACCCGCGGTTCAACGTCCGCTACCGCGACGACAAGAGCTACCCGTCCCTGGCCGTGACGCTCCACGAGGACTACCCGCGGCTGCAGGTGATGCGTGGTCCTAAGAAGAAGGGCGTCCGTTACTTCGGGCCCTACGCCCACGCGTGGGCCATTCGCGAGACCCTCGACCTCCTGCTTCGCGTCTTTCCAGCGCGCACGTGCAGCAAAGGAGTGTTCGTCCGCGCCGGTCAGGTGGGCCGGCCCTGCCTGCTCGGCTACATCGGCAAGTGCTCGGCACCGTGCGTCGGGCGCGTCTCGGCCGCTCAGCACCGGGCGATCGTTGACGACTTCTGTGACTTCATGGCGGGCTCCACGGTCCGTTTCCTCAAGCGGCTCGAGAAGGACATGGTCGAGGCCGCGGCCAACCAGGAGTACGAGCGGGCGGCGCGGTTGCGCGACGACATCGGCGCGCTGACCCGGGCGGTCGAGAAGCAGACAGTCGTCCTGGGCGACGGCACCGACGCCGACGTCATCGCGGTCGCCGAGGACCAGCTCGAGGCCGCGATCCAGGTTTTCTACGTCCGGGGCGGCCGGGTCCGCGGCCAGCGCGGCTACGTCGTCGACAAGGTGGAGGACGTCACGACTGGGGAGCTGGTCGGCCAGTTCCTCGCCCAGGCCTACGGCGACGAGCCGGACGAGGACGAGATCGAGCGCCGGATGGTCCCGGGCGCCGGGGTGACGGTCGGATCCGTTGCCCGGCGCGCAGTGGACGACGTGCCGCGCGAGGTGCTCGTGCCGGCGATCCCACCGGACGCCGAGCCGATCATCCGCTGGTTGCGCCAGCTCCGGGGTACCCACGTCGAGCTGCGCATCCCGCAGCGCGGCGACAAGAAGGCCCTCATGGACACGGTTGAGCGCAACGCCAAGCAGGCCTTCGCCCTGCACAAGACCAAGCGGGCCAGCGATCTCACGGCGCGTTCGAAGGCGCTCGCGGAGATCCAGGAGGCCCTTGAGCTGAAGGAGGCGCCGCTGCGGATCGAGTGCTTCGACATCTCCAACCTGCAGGGCACCGCCGTCGTGGCCTCGATGGTCGTCTTTGAAGACGGCTTGGCCCGCAAGTCGGAGTACCGCCGCTTCGGGGTCAAGGGCGTCGACGGCCAGGACGACACCGCCTCGATGCACGAGGTGCTCACCCGCCGGTTTGCCCGCTATCTCGAGGCCCGCAGCGAGGTCGGTGGGCCGGCCGGGTCGCCGGTCGACGCGGTCCTCGATGCCGCAACCGGGCGTCCGCGCAGGTTCGCCTACCCGCCGCAGTTGGTGGTCGTCGACGGCGGTCCGCCCCAGGTCGCGGCGGCGCAGCGCGCGCTCGACGAGCTCGGCATCGACGATGTCGCGCTCTGCGGCCTGGCAAAGCGGCTGGAGGAGGTCTGGCTTCCCGGCCAGGAGCACCCAGTGGTGCTGCCGCGTACCTCTGAGGGGCTCTACCTGCTCCAGCGGGTCCGCGACGAGGCGCACCGCTTCGCCATCGCCTACCACCGGCAGAAGCGGTCCAAGAGCATGACCGAGTCAGCGCTCGACGGCGTCGCCGGCCTGGGCGAGACCCGCCGCAAGGCGCTGCTGCGACACTTCGGCTCGCTCAAGCGGTTGACGGCGGCCTCGGTCGACGAGGTGATGGAGGTCCAGGGCGTGGGACGACGTACGGCGGAGGCGGTGGTCGCCGCGCTCGGCAGCGCGGCCACCCGGGCGGCGCCGGACGTGGTGCCAGCCTTCGATCCGGTGACCGGCGAGGTCAGGTCGGACCCGAGCGACAACCCGATCGAGGACCCGGTGCGGGCATGACCGCGTCCCTCGCGCTGGACCTGGCCGTGGTGACGGGGCTGTCGGGCGCCGGCCGGTCCACGGCCGCCAAGTGCCTGGAGGACCTGGGCTGGTTCGTGGTCGACAACCTGCCACCTTCGCTGCTCGCCACGATGGTCGACCTGGGGGCCCGCTCGAAGGGCGCCGTCGACAAGATCGCCGTCGTCGCCGACGTCCGGTCGCGCGGCTTCTCCTCCGATCTGCGTAGCGCACTGGACGAGTGCGAGAAGCGTGGGGTGCGCCCCCGCGTGCTGTTCCTCGAAGCTTCCGACGAGGCACTGGTCCGCCGGTTCGAGAGCAACCGGCGCCCGCACCCCCTCCAGGGCGACGGCCGGCTGGTCGACGGCATCGACGCCGAGCGGACGCAACTGCGCGACCTACGCGGCGACGCAGACCTCGTCCTTGACACCAGTTTGCTCAACGTCCACGAATTGCGGGCCAAGGTTGCCGCCGCCTTCGGCGACGATGTGGTGGCGGCCCGCCTGCAGCTGACGATCCTGTCGTTCGGCTACAAGTACGGCCTGCCGGTGGACGCCGATCTCGTCGTGGACTGCCGCTTCCTGCCCAACCCGCACTGGGTGCCGGAGCTGCGACCCCAGACCGGTCGCGATCCCGATGTACGCGACTTCGTCCTGGCCCAGGAAAGAGCCACGGAGTTCCTCGACAGCTACGAGGGCTTGATCCGCCTGCTGGCTGGCGGCTACCTGCGCGAGGGCAAGCGCTACGCGCTGCTCGGCGTCGGCTGCACTGGCGGCAAGCACCGAAGCGTGGCGATGTCCGAGCAGCTGGCCCGGCGGCTTGTCGATGATGGCATCGACGTCCAGGTGGTCCACCGCGACCTGGGGCGGGAGTGACCGGTCCGCCCGCGGCAGCCGGGCCGACCGGGGTGCCACAGGATGGGCCGCGCGTCGTCGCGCTCGGTGGCGGCCACGGCCTCTGGGCCGCGCTGCGCGCGCTGCGCCGGATCACCCCCCACCTCACCGCCGTCGTCACGGTTGCCGACGACGGCGGGTCCAGCGGTCGGCTGCGCCACGAGCTCGGGGCCCTTCCGCCCGGGGATCTGCGCATGGCGCTCGCAGCCCTCGCCGGGGAGGACGACTGGGGGCGCACGTGGGAGCGCCTGATCCAGCACCGCTTCGGCGGCGAGGGACCGCTCGC
>JANLPD010000136.1:0-8210 GCA_031367045.1 Frankiales bacterium
CGTCATCCGGGTCGGTGCGGCGACCACGGACGAGCTCACCGAGAAGCAGCACCGCGTGGACGACGCCCTTTCGGCTACCCGAGCGGCGGTCGAGGAGGGCATCGTCCCCGGCGGAGGGACCGTGCTGGTTCAGGCCGAGCACGTCCTGGTCGGCCTCGACGTCACCGGCGACACGGCTATCGGTGTCGAGATCGTCCGCGAGTCCCTTGCGGAGCCGCTGCGCTGCATCGCTTGGAACGCCGGACACGACGGGGAGGCTGCCGTCGCGGCCACCCGGGCAGGCGCGCCGGGTTGGGGGCTCAACGCGCTGACTGGCGAGTTCGGGGCACTGCTCGAGCAGGGAGTGATCGATCCTGCGAAGGTGACCCGGTCCGCCCTGCGCAGCGCAGCGTCGATCGCGGCGCTCGTTCTGACCACCGAGGTTCTGGTGGCTGAGGAGGTCTTCGGTCAGCCCGGTGCGATCATGGTGCCCGGCTTCGGGGATCTTGCCGAAGGTATGGTGCGACCTTCCTCGCCGGTCTGATCCGGTCCTGAACAACTGACGGCGGGTTTTCATGCTTCGGGTCGGCCGCCCCCCGACCCTACCGCCGGCCGTCGCCCTGGGCACCTGTCGCCCTCGCCCAGGGCGCCGTGGGCTGCTGTCGGCGATCGGTCCCGCGTTCGTGGTCGCCATCGCCTACGTCGACCCCGGCAACTTCGCCACGAACGTGCAGGCTGGGGCGGACTACGGCTACCTGTTGCTGTGGGTCGTCCTGGCGGCCAACCTCATGGCCATGCCGGTGCAGTACCTGTCGGCGAAGCTCGGTATCGCTACTGGGCGCAACCTCGCGGAGTTGTGCCGGGACCGGCTGCCCCGGTTCGTCAGTCGCGGTCTTTGGGTGCAGGCCGAGGTCGTGGCCATGGCTACCGACCTGGCGGAGCTCGTCGGTGGGGCTATCGCGCTGCAGCTGCTTTTCGATGTCCCGTTGCTTGCTGGCGGGCTCATCACCGGAGCTGTGTCGCTGTGCCTGCTTGTCTTGCAGTCGCGAGGGTTCAGGGGCTTCGAGCTGACGGTGGCCGGACTCTTCGGGGTCATCGTCGTTGGCTTTCTCTACCAGGCGCTCCAGGTCGGCGCTCCCGCGGGCGAGGTCGCTTCCGGGCTGTTCCCGCGTCTGGCCGGCCCGGACAGCCTGCTGCTGGCGGCTGGCATCATCGGCGCGACGGTGATGCCCCACGTCATCTACCTGCACAGCGCGTTGACCCAGGAGCGTTTCGTCCGGGCCACCGACGTCGCCGGTCGGCGGGCCTTGCTACGTGTGCAACGGCTCGACATCGGCTTGGCGATGGGCATGGCCGGGCTCATCAACATGTCGATGCTGGTCGTCGCAGCGTCCGCTTTCGCCCAAGGCCGGGAGAGCGGCGGACCGGCTACCGATCCGAGCATCGGCGGGATGCACGAGCTGCTCGGCCGCGTCTCGGGGCACGGCACGGCGCTCGCCTTCGCGCTCGCCCTGCTGGCCTCGGGGCTGGCCGCGTCGAGCGTCGGCACCTACTCCGGGCAGGTGGTGATGCAGGGTTTTCTGGCGCGCAGCATCCCAGTCTTGGCCCGGCGCCTGCTCACCCTGACACCCGGTCTGCTGGTGCTGGCCTCCGGCACCGACCCGACGACCGCCCTTGTGTACAGCCAGGTCCTGCTGTCGTTCGGGATCCCGTTCGCACTCATCCCTCTCGTGCTCCTGACCCGTCGTCCGGACGTCATGGGGCCTATGGTGAACCGCCGGTCGCTCACCGTCATCACCGGTGCGGTGGCGATCGTCATCACGATGCTCAACGTGGTTCTGGTCGGTGCACTTTTGACCCGATGAGCGGCCTGGATTTCACATCGCGGAATCCACGTCCTTGCCGGGGCCGGTATTGCCCACTTTCATGTGACCGCGGCCACTGCCGGCCGCGGGGACACCAACAAAGGAGAGCCCATGAAGAACGGCGCCTTCGTACTGGACGCGCACACCGGCTTCTGGGATGCCAGTCAAGAGAACTGCTCGAACAAGTACGGCGAGGCGTTCATCGAGACCTTCTACGCCTTCCACACGGGCTTCAACCCGGCCGGCCAAGAGCAGTGGAAGATGGACTACGAGTCGCAGTTCCGCAAGGTCGACCCGGACTGGTACCTCGACACGATGTTCGTCAAGGGCGACGCTGACATGGCGATCCTGTCGACGCAGGTACTAGGCGACTTCTACAAGACTGGGTTCTGCACCGCCGACCGCAACGCCGTGATGAAGGCCAAGGCGCCCAACCGGCTCATTGCCCTGGGTGCTGTCGACCCGCGCACTCCTGGTGCCGTGGACGAGATCACCCGGCAGGTGCAAGAGCTCGGCATGGACGGCTTCAAGTGGTACACCGCCGAGTGGCGCGGCGAGTCCCGTGGCTGGAAGGCCAACGACCCGGCCGTCTTCCCGCTGTACGAGCGCTGCATTGAGCTCGGCATCAAGAACATGCACTTCCACAAGGGCCCAGCGGTCGAGCCGCTTGCGCTCGAGCGCTTCGACGTCCGCGACATCGATGAGCCGTCGACGCTGTACCCCGAGCTGAACTTCATCATCGACCACTGCGGGCTGCCGCGGCTCGACGACTTCTGCTGGTTGTCGGCTCGTAGCCCCAACGTCTTTGCCTCGCTTGCCGTCGCGCTGGCGTTCGTGCACAACCGGCCGCGCTACTTCGCCGAGGTGATGGCCAACCTGTTGTTCTGGCTGGGCCCGGACCGGATCATCTACGGGACCGACTTCCCCATCTGGTACCCGCACTGGCAGCTGGACGACCTGATGGCGTTCGAGCTGCCGGCCGACATCGCTACGGAGTACGGCGTCACGCTGGACGACGCGACGAAGAAGAAGATCGTCGGGGAGAACATCGCCGGGCTCTACGGCATCGACATCGCCAGCAAGCTCGCCGAGTTGAAGGGCGATGCGCTCTCGAACGCGCATGACGAGCACCTTAAGGGTCAGGGTGCCGGCTTGGCCGGTGCCGGGGCGCGATGACCCTGGTTGATCTTTCCGCAGTCCGGGACGCTGCTGGCAGCGTCCCGGACCCGGAGATCCGTCGCTCGATCGGCGAGATGGACCTGCTCGACGAGGTGACGGTGGACGAGGAAGGCAAGGTGCTCGTGCGCTACCACCTGACCTCTCCGCTGTGCCCGTCGCCGTTCGCGGTGCAGATCGGTCGGGAGATGCGGCGTCGGGTGGAGCAGGTGGCTGGTGTGACCGGTTGTCAGGTCATCATCCAGGACCACTTCATCGCTGCCGACATCGCCGCGCTGGTCAACGAGGGCAGCGCGGCGTGAGTTTGGCGTCCCCCGGCGCGCTGGCCGCCCTGCGCGGCCGGCGGGAGGCCGATCTGCTGGACCTGCCCTCTGTCGCGCACGCGGCTGACCTGCTGGCCGCGCGGTGCTCGGAGTCGTGGGTGCGCCTTGCCGTCACGACCCTGGACCGCTTCCGGGCCAGTTGTGTCGGGGACGCCGACCGCCTCGAACCCCTGCTGGCGGCAGCTCGCGCGGACGCCGGTGTCGCGGTGTCCGCGCTGGCCAGTTTTGCCGCCAGCCGCAACCGTGACTCCGCCAGCCAGGTGGAGACCCTGGCCTTCGGCGCCAAGGTCTGGTTCGCGCTCGGCGGCGTCCCGGTCCCTTGGCGTCCGCTGCGGCCGAGGGACGCCGCTCCCTCCGGGCCGCACGGCGATCTTGGTGACGGGGACCTGCGGCTGCTGCTTCAAGCCATGATCGGCAGCGGGCTCACCGCCGAGGAGCTCACCTGCGTCCGGCTGGGGGACGTGGGCTCGCTGGCCGCCAACGGCGACGTGCGCCCGGACGTGCTGTCCGCGCCGCTGGCCATCCGCTACCCCGATCCGCAAAGCGCGAGCCGCTCGCTGCTGACTTTCCTGCCCTTCCACGCCTCGGCGGAGCTGACAGCCGGGCTGGCGCGTCGAGCTGCGGCAGGAGAGCGGCTGGACGCCGAGGCGCTGCTGATCAGCGGCGCCCCGGTGGACTCCGACGGCACATCGGCCGTGGAGGCGGCCCGCCGCTACCACGAGAGGCTCATCGAGGCCGGCAACGAGGTCAATGTCAGCACCTGCCGGGCGACCGGCGACTTCTTTCGGGGCTGGGGTATGCCGGGTGCTCGTTTCGAAGCCCGCGCCCAGAGCCTCGACCCGTTTGTGAACGACCCCACAACTGACCTGCTCATCGGCGCAACGACGGAGGACCCGGCATGAAGGCCGCAGTGCTGCACGCGTTCCACCAGGACCTGGTCTACGAGGACGTGCCGGACCCGACGATCACCGATCCGCACGATGTCATCGTGCGGATCGGTGCCGCCGGCCTGTGCCGCACCGACCTGCACATCCACGAGGGGCAGTTCGAGGCGGCTCAGAAGGAGGCCGGGCTCGCCCTGCCCTACACCCCGGGCCACGAGAACGCCGGCTGGGTTCAAGAGGTCGGCAGCGCGGTCACCAACGTCGCCGTCGGCGACACCGTGATCGTCCATCCCCTCATCACCTGCGGACTGTGCCGAGCCTGCCGGGCCGGCGACGACATGCACTGCGACAGCGGTGTCTTCCCCGGGCTGTTCGCGCCGGGCGGCATGGCGGAGTACCTCAAGACCGGAGCGCGGGCCGTCGTCAAGCTCGACCCGGGCACCCAGCCGGCGGACGTCGCTGCCCTCGCCGACGCCGGCCTGACGGCCTACCACGCGGTGAAGAAGTCCGTACCGCTGCTCTACCCCGGCACCAAGGCGGTGGTGATCGGCGCCGGTGGCCTCGGGCACATCGGGATCCAGTGCCTGCGCGCGCTCACGGCCACCGAGATCATCGTCCTGGACCGGTCGGCGGCCGCTCTGGAGCTGGCAAAGGCCTCCGGCGCTGACCACACGGTCCAGGTCCAGGCCGACGGCAGCCACGTCGCGCAGGTCCGGGAGCTCACCAAGGGCAAGGGCGCGGAGGTGGTGATCGACTTCGTGGGTGAGGGCGGCGCCGAGTCCGACGGGGTGGCCCTGCTCCGACCGGCCGGGACCTACTACGTCATCGGGTACGGCGGGGCCATCAACGTGCCCACGATGCAGATCATCCTGACTGAGATCAACTTCGTGGGCAACCTGGTCGGGACCTACAACGACCTGGCCGAGCTGATGGTCCTGACGCAGCAGGGCCGGGTGAAGCTGCACACCAGCACCTACCCGCTGTCACAGGTCAACAAGGCCATCGCCGATCTCAACGCCGGCCAGCTCGTCGGGCGGGGCATCCTGGTGCCGGGATCGTGACCACGTCCGAGGAGGCTCCGAGCTGGCTGGCCTCCCCAGATCCGGAGGTCGTCTGGGGCGGCGCCATGGGCTCGCTCGACGAAGCCCTGCAAGGACTCGCAGCCGGTGGCGACACCGCCAGCTCTGCCTACGTGGTCCCGCGCGCAGCAGCAGCCTCGGCCGGCTTTGCCTTCCTGGACAGAGAGGGCTTCGCCGCCGTCGGCAGCATCATCATGGCGCCGCTCGCCGAGGTGACCTACGCGCTGCTGCGCGCGGCCGCCGAGGGGACCCCGGAAGACGTCGAGGCAGCCGCTCTCGGGGTGTGCTGCGTCCTGGGCGTCGATCCCACGACGATCAGCGATTAAGGATCAGTCAGCGAGCATGACCAGGCCGGCCAGTGGGAACCGCACGGGAGCCGCCGCGTCGTGACCGTGTCTGACCTGCCCGAGCTGGCCGACGCACTGCCGTCGGTCCTGGTGGCGTGCGGTCGCGCCCGTGACGCCTTGTCGGCAACCCATCTGGAGCAGCACGAGCGCAGCGCCGCAGTGGTGCAGGCCGTTGCCGCAATGCTCGAGGCGGCCGGTGGCTCGCAGGTCGGCAACGCGGCCCGCACCTGGCTCGAGCTGCAGCCGCCTTCGTTGACTGCAGACCCGGTCCAGCCGCAGGACGCCCACGAGTGCGCCGTACGCACCGCCCGCCTGGTCTTTGCCGGTTCGCAGACGCGCGTGCGGGCCAGTTTGTCTGCGGCTGGTCTCGGACCCACGCCGCCGGGACAGCCCGGTGGCGACGTCACGCCACGCACGGAACGCGCCGTCTTCGCCGCGACCCGGTTGGCAGAGCAGGAGCAGGCTGTGCATGCAGTGCTGGACCGGATCGCCACAACACCTGCTCTGCTCCCGGGGCCAGCACGATGACCCGCTACCGCTTCCTGGACGACATGGGCGATGTCATCGCCGAGCAAGAGTTCCCGGACCACGCGAGTGCCCTGGCCTGGGCCGAGGACGACAGCGACCGCGACGAGGACGTGAACCGGGTGGAATATGCCGGGCCGGAGGGCGACTGGCGCTGGGCCGGACCCCTGCAGGGTTGACCGCGCCTGCCTCCATCGACTTCCTGGGCGGTAGCGACGGATGGCGACCCGCCGAACGTCTGCCTGACCCAGCAAGTCCCGCGGCCCAGCGCCACCGTCTGCTGCGGGACGCTGGCGGCGCGGGCGCCGACGTCCGGCAGCCCGACCAGGGGCCGCACCGACCGTGACGATTGTCGTCACCGACCGCTTCCGGGTGCCCGACGGGGAGCTCTCTTGGCGTTTCTCCAGGTCGTCCGGGCCTGGCGGTCAGCACGTCAACACGACGGACAGCCGGGTGGAGCTGTCGTACGACGTGGCCCGGTCCCCGTCGCTACCCGAGGACCTGCGCGCCCGGGCCCTGGAGCGGCTGGTCGGAAGGCTTGTCGACGGCGTCCTCAGGGTCGCCTCCAGCGAGCAGCGCAGCCAGCTGCAGAACCGGGAATCAGCAGCACGACGGATGGGTCAGCTGTTGCGCGAGGCCGTTGCGCCGCCCGCCCCTCCCCGACGGCCGACCAAGCCCACCAGGGGTTCGAAGGAGCGCCGGCTGCAGGTGAAGCGGCAGCGCAGCCAACTCAAGCGCCAGCGCCGCGACCCGGACTAACAGCCCCCCAAGTTTACCGCGGTGCGGCAACGGCGTCGACAAAAACCGGTGGCAGCACCAGGCTTTACTCGCTGGTCACAAAATAGCCGAGGCGTCAGCGTCGGCAGCCGATCACGGGTGCCCACATGCGCAATGACGGGTATTATCGGTTGATCAGCGCTGCGACATTGATGACGAGCTTGCCTTCCGCACGACCTTCTTGCAGGCGCCGGATGGCCGCGGGGACTTCGCTCAGTGGATACGTCCGGTCGACGACCGCTGTCACTTTTTTGGCCTCGATGAGCTTGGTGAGCTCGGCAAGGTCGCGTGCGTTTTCTGAGCAGATGAAAGTGCCGAGCTTCTGGCCGACGAAGGGGGACAGAGCGATCGCCCGGAGCTGCCGGTCCGCCCCTCCGAGCCATCGACCGCCCGTCTCTCCGCCGACGATGACGAGCGTCCCGTGGGGGGTCAGCGCGCGTCGTAACTGTGTCAACGAACGGTTCCCGCCAATATCGAGGACCACGTCGTAGCGCTGCCCCCCGCCAGCGATGTCCTCGCGTGTGTAGTCGACGACGTGGTCTGCGCCGATGGAACGGACCGTGTCCACCTTGCTGGTGCTGCAGACGCCGGTGACTTTCGCGCCGAACGCCTTCGCGATCTGCACGGCGAACGTGCCGACGCCTCCCGAGGCGCCGATGACCAGCACCTGCTGCCCGGCTTGCACTTTCGCGTGGTCGCGCACTGCCTGTAGTGCGGTGAGCGCAGAGATCGGAACGGCAGCAGCCTGCTCGAAGGTAAGGTTCGCCGGCTTAGGTGCGAGCTTGTCGGTCCGGACACGGACGTACTGCGCGAACGAGCCGTCGCAGATGCCGTACACCTCATCGCCGGGCGAGAAACCGGTCACGTCGGTGCCAACGGCTTCGACCGTTCCGGCGAGGCTCCGCCCAGGGTTGGGGTACTTCGGCTTGCGTAGCCCGAAGCCCGCAACACGAATGGGATAGGGCCGGCCGGTCATGATGTGCCAGGTACCCCGGTCGACGCTCGCCGCATGGACCCGCACCAGCACCTCGTCGTCGCTGAACGACGGCTTGGCCACCTGTGCGAGGCGCAGGACGTCGTCGGGGGTAGTTCCGTACTTGTTCTGGACGATCGCCGTCATCTCTTGCGCGTCGGCAGTGGCTGGCGTGGGGGGCGCCGCCGGGCGGGTGGAAATATGGTTAGGTGGGTTGAAAAAATGTGGTTTAAAGGTGCCAGGGCGGAAGTGAGTGGATAGTGTGGTGGAGCGGGCGGGCGG
>JANLPD010000165.1:0-1756 GCA_031367045.1 Frankiales bacterium
GCGAGGCGACCGACACCGGTCGGAGCGCCCTCATCGCGTCCGGCCTGGTCCTTTTCGGCTTGACGCTCGTGGTCAACAGCGTTGCCCGCGCCGTGATCTACCGGCGCCGCGACTTCACCGGAGGCACCCTCTGAGCACCCCACGGCAACCGGTCGCGCTGGAGCGCCGGGGACAGCTGGGCCGACCGGCGCTGATCGGGATCATCGCTGCTGCCGCCGCCCTGACCGCTCTGCTGGTCCGCACCACCGGGGTGCACGGACCGGTCCAGTCGGTGCTCGTCCTGGACCTGCTCGTCCTGTTGCTCGTACCGGTCACCTCGGCAATTGTCGAGGGTTCCCGCCGGGCCAAGGACCGGCTCGTCACGACCCTGGTCTGCTCGGCCTTCCTAGTCGCCCTGGCTCCGCTCGTGTCGGTTCTCAGCTACACGGTGGAGCAAGGTCGGGCCCGGTTCGACGCAGAGTTCTTCAGCCGCTCGCTGCGCAACATCGGCGCCCGCGACGCAGGCGGTGGGGCCTACCACGCCATCTTGGGCACCCTCGAGCAGGTCGGGCTGGCCACGATCATCTCGGTGCCGTTCGGCATCCTCGTTGCGATCTACATCGTGGAGTACGGCGGGCGAGGACGCCTGGCTTCGGCCATCCGCTTCTTTGTAGATGTCATGACCGGCATCCCCTCGGTCGTGGCCGGCCTGTTCGTGCTGTCGTTCTGGATCCTCGGCCTCGGCTTCGGGGCCTCCGGTTTCGCGGCCGCGCTGGCCCTGACCATCCTCATGCTGCCGACGATCGTGCGGTCCACTGAGGAGATGCTCAAGCTGGTGCCGGCCGCGCTGCGAGAGGCCTCGCTCGCGCTCGGCGTACCGCTGTGGAAGACGATCTTGCGGATCGTGCTGCCGACGGCGCTGCCCGGCATCGTCACCGGGGTGATGCTCGCCATCGCCCGCGCCATGGGCGAGACCGCGCCGATCCTGCTGACGGCGTTCGGCTCTGCGTCGATCAACACCGACCCGTTCAACGATCCGCAGGAGTCGCTGGCGCTGTTCGTCTACAAGCAGGCGGGTGATGCTCAGCAGACTGCGGTCAACCGGGCGTGGACCGCGGCGCTGACCCTCATCATGGTGGTCATGGCCCTCAACCTGCTCGCCCGGCTCGTGACCCGGCGCAGCACCCTGAAGAAGGGCTGACCCCATGGCGAAGCGGATCGAGAGCGTCGGGCTGAGCGCTTTCTACGGCAGCCTCCGGGCGATCGCCGACGTGAGCATGGTGATCGAGCCCAAGACGGTGACGGCCATCATCGGCCCGTCCGGCTGCGGCAAATCCACCTTTCTGCGGACGCTGAACCGAATGCACGAGGTCATCCCGGGTGCCCGCGTCGAGGGGACGCTGCTGCTGGACGACGAGGACATCTACGGCCAGGGCGTCGACCCCACCGGGGTGCGGCGCACCATCGGCATGGTGTTCCAGCGGCCCAACCCCTTTCCGAAGTCCATCTATGACAACGTCGCCTACGGATTGCGGATCCACGGCAAGAAGGACAACCTCGACGATCGCGTGGAGCAGGCGCTGCGGCGCGCTGCCCTGTGGGACGAGGTGAAAGACCGCCTCAAGCGCTCCGCGCTCAGCCTCTCCGGCGGGCAGCAGCAGCGGCTCTGCATCGCGCGGGCGATCGCCGTCGAGCCCGAGGTGATCCTGCTCGACGAGCCGGCCTCAGCTCTCGATCCGATCGCGACGTCTGCGATCGAGGATCTGATGCACGAACT
>JANLPD010000175.1:0-2396 GCA_031367045.1 Frankiales bacterium
CAGCCTGACGGCCATGGCGCTGGCCTCCGCCCTCGAGTGCGCACCGAGCTTGCACAGGGCTGCCGAGACGTGCTTGTCGACGGTCTTCGTCGAGAGGACGAGCCGTGCGGCAATCTGCGCGTTGGGCATTCCTTGCACAACGCGCAGATTGCCGGGCGGCTCTTTCTCGCGACGAAAACCGTCGACAAGCACGTCTCGGCAGCCCTGCGCAAGCTCGGTGCGCACTCGAGGGCGGAGGCCAGCGCCATGGCCGTCAGGCTGGGAATCGTCGAGCTGATCGGTACTGGGGCAGCCGGACACTGATTCTTGGCGCGACGGGCGCGAGATCACCCGGCGCCTTAGGTGGCAGCGCTTCTTGGGGTCATGCGGCTCCGGTTTCGATGGGAAAGCCGTCGAGTCGCCATTCGAGCATCCCGTCTTTGAGTCGGCTGGCGCGTCGTCCTCGGGTGAGGAGTTCGCGGACGGCGTCGTAGGCCAGGACGCAGTACGCGCCGCGGCAATAGGCCACGATCAGGGTGTCGGGCGGGAGCTCGTCCAGTCGGGCGGTGAGCTCTTCGAGGGGGATCGAGATCGCGCCGGGGATGTGGCCGGCGGTGAACTCCGTGTTGGGGCGTACGTCCAGGACGACGATGTGTCCGGCGCGGGCGCGGGCCAGCAGGTCGTCCCGGGCGACCTCCTCGGTGGGTTCACCTGTGTTGCTGAGACCGAGGTAGGCCACCCGTGCCGGTTCCACGTCGGTGATGTGTTGCTGAGCGACCTGGCGTAGCTGGGCGTAGAGCCCGGCGACGTCGTCTCCGGCGAGGGCGTAGAAGACCCGGGTGCCGTCCCGACGGGTACCCACCAGGTGCGCCTGCTTGAGCACCTGTAGATGCGATGAGGCGGTCGTCATCCCCAGGTCGGCGGCACGTGCGAGCTGGTCGACGGTGCGCTCACCCTGGGCCAACAGGTCCAGCAATTCCAGGCGTTTGCCGCTGGCCAGTGCCTTGCCGACCCGGGCGAACTGCTCAAACAGCTTGCTCTTCTTCTCCCGATCACCCATGACATCCTCCAGTTATCCTTGGAACACTGTAGTATGGTGACCTCGTAGTCAAGCGTGCCCGAAGGAGAAAATAGTGCGAGCGGATCTGACGCCCGTGGTGGACGAGGGACTGGGGAACTCGACCTACCTGCTGGACCTGGGTGACGGTCGGGCGCTGGTGGTGGACCCGCCCCGCGACCTGCGTCGGGTGCGGGCCGTTGCGGCCGAACGCAATCTGCAGATCGCGTTCGCGGCCGACACCCACCTGCACGCCGACTTCGTCACCGGTGCTGTGCAGCTTGCAGCCACCGATAGCGCAACACTGCTGGCCAGCGCGGCAGGCGGTCGGCTGTACCCGCACCGCGGTTTGTACGACGGGGACGAGGTGGACCTGGGCGGTCTGCGGCTGCGCGTCCTGGCCACCCCTGGCCACACCCCTGAACACGTCGCGTTCCTGCTCCTCGACGATCAGGCGCCGGTGGGGGTGTTCACCGGCGGTTCGCTGATCGTCGGGTCGGCGGCCCGCACCGACCTCGCCGGCCCCGAGCACACCGCCGCACTCACCCGCGCCCAGTACGCATCGCTGCAGCGGCTGCTCACCCTGCCCGACGAGGTGGAGCTCTGGCCGACCCACGGCGCCGGGTCGTTCTGCTCCGCGCCGCCCGGGGCGGCCCGTACCAGCACCATCGGGATCGAACGCGCCACCAACGCGCTGGCCGGCGCCGCGACACAGGAGCAGTTCGCCGCCGAGCTGCTCGGCTCGCTCGGCAGCTACCCGCCGTACTTCACCCGGTTGCCTGAGCAGAACCGGCGCGGTCCCGCTGTGCTCACCGACCCGCACCTGACCCCGCTCGACGTTGCCGCGGTCCAGCGGCTGCGGGCTGCCGGCGGCCGGCTCATCGACACGCGGCCGGTCGCGGACTACGCCACCGGCCACATCCCCGGGGCGCTGTCAATCCCACTGCGCCCGGCGTTCGCAACCTGGCTCGGCTGGCTGACCAGCAACGATCAACCGCTGGTGTTCGTCCGCAACGACGACCAGGAGCCGCAGGAAATCCTCTGGCAAGCGGCGAACATCGGCTTGGACCAGCTCGCGGGCGAGCTCGCCGGAGGGATGCCGTCGTGGACCGCCGCCGGCGGCCAGACCGTCAGCACCGAGCTCGTCCACCCACGCAATGTCGGCGACCGTCGCGTCCTGGACATCCGGCAGGAAAGCGAGTGGGACAGCGGTCATCTTCCCGGCGCCATACACCTCGAGCTGGGGGACGTCGCCGCAAGCACCGCGGAGCTGCCCGAGGGGCCGCTGGTCGTGATGTGTGGGCACGGTGAACGAGCCGCCGGTGCCGCCAGCCTGCTCGAACAGGCCGGCCACCGCCAG
>JANLPD010000185.1:0-7899 GCA_031367045.1 Frankiales bacterium
GTGCTGCTGCTCGACGAGCCCGACAACTACCTCGACGTCCCTGGCAAGCGCTGGCTCGAGGCGGCGCTGGTCGAGTCACCCAAGACGGTGCTGTTCGTCAGCCACGACCGGGAGCTGCTATCTCGTACTGCCAACCGCATCGTCACCGTCGAGGCCCACGGAGCCTGGGTGCACGGCGGTGGCTGGGGCACCTACGCCGTGGCGCGGCAGGCCCGCCGCGACCGGCTCGACGAGCTGCACCGTCGCTGGGGGGAAGAGCACGAGCGGCTCCGCCAGCTCGTCTTCACCCTGCGCCAGCAGGCCAGCATCAGCCCCGACATGGCTAGCCGCTACCACGCGATGGTGACCCGCCTGAACAAGTTCGAGGCTGAGGGGCCGCCGCCCGAGCAGGTCGTCGACCAGAAGGTGTCGATGAAGCTGCGCGGCGGGCGGACCGGCGTACGGGCGATCACCTGCGAGCAGCTCGAGCTGACCGGGCTGATGAGGCCGTTCGACCTCGAGGTCTTCTACGGCGAGCGGGTCGCCGTCCTGGGGAGCAACGGCAGTGGCAAGTCACACTTCCTGCGGCTGCTGGCCGACCAGCCGGTAGCCCACACCGGCGTCGCCCGGCTGGGTGCGCGCGTCGTACCCGGTTGGTTTGCGCAGACCCACGAGCAGACCGAGCTGCGCGGAAAGACGCTCGTGGACCTGCTGCACCGGGGTGACGACCGCCGCCGCGGTCTAGACCGCTCGGGTGCCGTCGGGGCGCTGCGGCGCTATGAGCTGAGCGGGCAGGCCGAACAGCGCTTCGACACGCTGTCCGGTGGCCAGCAGGCCCGCCTGCAGGTCCTGCTGCTGGAGCTGTCCGGCTGCACCCTGCTGCTGCTCGACGAGCCGACGGACAACCTCGACCTGGCCTCTGCGGAGGCACTCGAGGAGGGGCTCGCGGCGTTCGACGGCACCGTGCTCGCCGTGACCCACGACCGGTGGTTCGCCCGCGGCTTCGACCGGTTTGTCATTTTCGGTGCGGACGGGCAGGTCTACGAGGCGCCCGAGCCGGTCTGGGACGAGGGCCGTGTTGTCCGGGCCCGTTGAGATCCGCCGGGTCCGCGCGCAGGACTGGCCGGCGCTGCGCGCGTTGCGGCTCGAGGCCCTGGCCGACACGCCGATCGCCTACCTGGAAACCCTTGCGCAGGCCCAGCAGCTGCCCGACTCGGAGTGGCGGGGGCGGGCGCTTCGGGGCGCCGCAGCCGGCGACTCGTTCCAGGTGTTGGCGTGGCACGGCGACCGGGCGTTCGGGACGTGCGTGGCGTTTCTGCGCGACCAGGCAGCGTGGCTGGCCGCGGTCTACCTGGCCCCGACGCACCGCGGGCAGGATCTGCTGGCGGTGATGGTCGGGCAGTGCGCCGACTGGGCGCGGGCGGCGGGGGCTCCGGTGCTGCGGCTCGAGGTGCACGAGGACAACCACCGGGCGGGAGCGGCCTACCGCAGGCTCGGGTTCGTCGACAGCGGGCAACGAACGCCCTACCCGCTCGCCCCGGGAGGCGACGAGGTGCTGATGGAGCGGCCGCTCTGATCTCCTACGAGGATCCTGCTCACGGCGGCTTTGCCCCACCGGCCCGCCCTCAGGTATCGTCGCGGGCTGCTGCGCGGCGAGTTGTTGCCTGCGCGAAGACATCACCCGAGGGAAGAAGAGCAAGCCCGTGCCCACCTACAACCCCAAGCCTGGCGACATCACGCGCGTGTGGCACGTCATCGACGCCGACAACGTGGTGCTCGGCCGCCTGGCCAGCCAGGTTGCCATCCTGCTTCGCGGCAAGCACAAGCCCTACTTCGCGCCGCACCTCGACACCGGCGACTTCGTGGTCGTCATCAACGCGGCGAAGATCGTCATGACCGGCAACAAGGCAGCGCAGTCGCGGGTGCACCGCCACTCCGGCTACCCCGGCGGTCTGACCAGCACGTCCTACGCCGACGTCCTCGCGACCCGCCCCGAGCGGATCATCGAGAAGGCCATCAAGGGCATGATCCCGCACAACACCCTCGGTCGGCAGATGCTGAGCAAGCTCAAGGTCTACGCCGGCCCGACCCACCCCCACCAGGCGCAGGCGCCGGTGCCCTACGAGCTCAAGCAGGTTGCGCAGTGACCGCCCCGACCCACGTCGCCCAGACCGTCGGCCGTCGCAAGGAGGCCATCGTCCGCGTGCGCCTGCTGCCCGGCACCGGCAACTACAAGCTCAACGGCCGCACCCTTGAGAACTACTTCCCGAACAAGGTGCACCAGCAGCTGATCAACTCGCCGTTCGTGGAGACCGAGCGGACCGAGATGTACGACGTGATCGCGCGCCTGTCCGGTGGCGGCATCTCCGGCCAGGCCGGGGCCCTGCGCCTGGGGATCGCCCGCGCGCTGCAGGACATCGAGCCCGACGACCGCCCGGCCCTGAAGAAGGCCGGCTTCCTGACCCGTGACTCGCGGATCAAGGAGCGCAAGAAGTACGGGCTGAAGAAGGCCCGCAAGGCGCCCCAGTACTCCAAGCGCTAACACTGCGTGCGACGAGCGGTCGCCTAGGGTCGACCGGCATGGGACGGCTGTTCGGGACCGACGGTGTACGCGGACTCGCCAACGGGGACCTGCTGACCCCCGACTTGGCCCTGCGGCTGGCCCGCAGCGCTGCTCGCGAGCTCGGTGGCCGCACGGCGGTCATCGGCCGCGACACCCGTCCGTCCGGGCCGATGTTGCAGGCCGCCGCGGCGGCGGGTTTCACCAGCGCCGGCCTAGAGGTCGTCCTGCTGGGCGTCGTCCCCACGCCCGCCGTCGCGTTTGCCTGCGAGAGCGGCGCGGCCGACATCGGCCTGGTGGTGTCGGCCTCGCACAACCCGATGCCGGACAACGGGCTGAAGCTGTTCGGCCCCGGCGGGCACAAGCTGTCCGACGCTGCCGAGGACGCCGTGGCAGCCGGCCTCGACGCCCCGGGGGAGCGACCCACCGGCCTCGGGGTGGGCAGCGTCCGCGAGGGCCCGACCGCCCTGCTGGCGGCCTACGCCGAACACCTGCTGGCCTCGCTCGAGGCTCCCCTCACAGGGCTACGGGTCGTCGTCGACGGGGCGCAGGGCGCCGCCTCGACAATCGCGCCCGAGGTCTACCGACGGGCCGGCGCGGACGTGGTCGAGATCTTCTGCGACGCCGACGGCGAGCACATCAACGACGGTTGCGGCGCGACCCACCTGGCGGCCCTGCAGGCCGCGGTCCTCGCCCACGGCGCCCACCTCGGTATCGCCCATGACGGTGACGCGGACCGCTGTCTGGCTGTCGACAACCGCGGCCAGGTCGTCGACGGCGACCAGGTCCTCGCGGTATGCGCCCTCGGGCTGAAGGACCGGGGCTTGCTGCGAACCGGCGCGGTGGTCGCCACCGTGATGAGCAACCTCGGCCTGCACCACGCGATGCGGGCCGCCGGCGTGGAGGTCGTGCCGGCTGCGGTCGGCGACCGCTACGTCCTGGCGGCTATGCAGGCCGGGGGTCACAGCCTCGGCGGGGAGCAGAGCGGCCACCTCGTGTTCGGCGACCTGGCCACGACCGGCGACGGGCTGCTTACCGCGCTCGCCCTGATGGGCCGGATGAGCGCTACCGGACAGAGTCTTGAGCGGCTGGCCGGCGTCGTGCGGTTGCTCCCGCAGGTGCTTGTCAACGTGCGTGCCCCGCGGGAACGGGCGCAGGCACGCGACGTGCTGGACGCCGTGGCCGCCGAGCAGGCCGCCCTGGTCGGCACGGGTCGCGTGCTGCTGCGGCCGAGCGGCACCGAGGCGCTCGTGCGGGTCATGGTCGAGGCGCCCGAGCAGGGACAGGCCCGCGAGGTGGCCGACCGGCTCGCGCTGGTCGTGGCCGGATGAAGACCCTGCGCCGCGACGAGGCCCGCGAACGGGCCGCCCTGCTGGCGGTCGCGTCGTACGACGTGGATCTGGATCTGACCACCGGTGACGAGGAGTTCGGCTCGACGTCGACCATCACCTTCTCCAGCGCACCGGGCGACAGCTTCGTCGAGCTCGAGGGGACGGTGCTGCGGGCCGAGCTCGACGGGCGCCCGCTGGACCTGCCCGCGAGCGGCAACCGCATCGCGCTGCCGGGGCTCGGCGGCGACCACGTGCTGGTCGTGGCAGCCCGCGGGTCCTACAGCCGGACAGGGGAGGGCCTGCACCGCCACACCGATCCTGCTGACGGGCGGACCTACCTCTACGCGCAGTCCTTCCTCGACGACGCCCAGCGGATCTTCGCGTGCTTCGACCAGCCGGACCTCAAGGCGGTCTTCCGGCTGACGGTCACCGCGCCGGAGGGCTGGACGGTGCTGGCCAACGAGCGCGGCACAAAGTACGGGGCGCGCTGGACATTCGAGGCGACCAAGCCGATCTCGACCTATCTGGTCACCCTCGCGGCCGGGCCTTGGTACGGCGTGCAGCGCTGGTACGACGACATCGAGCTCGGAGTTTGGTGCCGCCGCTCCCTCGCCGAGCACCTTGACGCCGACGAGCTGTTCGAGGTGACGACGCGGTGTTTCGACCACCTGCAGGAGGCGTTCGGGATCCGCTACCCGTTCGGGGACACCTACGACCAGGTCTTCGTCCCAGACTTCAACGCCGGGGCGATGGAGAACCCCGGGATGGTGACCTTCACCGACGACTTCGTCTTTCGGTCGCGCGCCACGCAGGCCGACCGACGGACCCGGGCGATGGTCGTCGCCCACGAGATGGCCCACATGTGGTTCGGCGACCTCGTCACGATGCAGTGGAGGGACGGTTTGTGGCTGAACGAGTCCTTCGCCGAGCTGATGGGCTTTGCCACCACTGAAGCGGCCACCCGCTTCGGTGGCGCCTGGGTCGACTTCTGTTTCGGCCGCAAGGCCTGGGGCTACCGCGCTGACCAGCTGCCGACGACCCACCCGGTCGCGGGCCAGGCAGCGGACACGCGCAGCGCCCTGCAGGACTTCGACGGGATCAGCTACGCGAAGGGCGCCTCGGTGCTGCGGCAGCTGTCGGCGTGGGTCGGCTGGGACGTCTTTCTCGCCGGTTGCCGCTCGTACTTCGCTGCCCACGCATGGGGCAACACGTCGCTCACCGACCTGCTGGTCGAGCTGGAGAGGGCCAGCGGCCGCAGCCTCGACGGCTGGGCCGACGACTGGCTGCGCACCCCAGGGGTGAGCACCCTGCGCACCGAGATCGGCCAAGAGGTGGCGCTGCTGCAGGACTCCCCGACCGTGTTTCGCGACCACCGGATCGGCGTCGGGCTCTACGACCTCGCCGGTGGCGCGCTGGTCCTGCGCGAGCGACTCGAGGTCGAGGTGTCGGGGGCGCGCACCTTGCTCCCGCTGTCCGTGGACGAGCTGCCTGACCTGCTGCTGCCCAACGACGGCGACCTGACCTTCGCCAAGGTCCGGCTGGACCAGCGCTCGCTCGAGACCACGCGTACCTCCCTGCGGCTGCTGCCCGACCCGCTCGCCCGGGCGCTCGTCTGGTCGTCGTTGTGGGAGACCGCCCGCGACGCCGAGCTGACCCCCGCCGCCTTCGTGGACGCCGTTGTGGCGGGAGTGGTGGCAGAGCAGGACCCCGCCGTCGTTGGCGGCCTGCACGCCAAGGCCCGCACCGCGGCCGTCCTGTGGGCCGGTGACCCAGCCCTGGCGGACCGCCTCGCGCAGATGGCCTGGGAGGCGGCCTTCTCGGCGGTGCCCGCGAGCGACCTGCAGCTGGTGCAGGTGCGCGCCTTCGTGGCTGCTGGGCGGGACGAGCGACTCGAGGGCCTGCTGGCCGGAGCAGGTCCGGCGGGGCTCGTGCTGGACACCGAGCTGCGCTGGCACGTCCTGCGTCGGCTCGCCGCGCTAGGGCGGGCCGGGACCCAGGTGGACGCGGAGCGCGAGCGGGACCGCACCTCGGCGGGTGAGCGGCACGCCCTCTGGTGCCGGGCGGCGCAGCCGGACGCCACCACCAAGCGCGAGGTGTGGCGGCGCCTCACGACCGACGCCTCCCTCACCAACCACGCGGGGCGGGCGCTGGCCGCCGGCTTCTGGCAGCCGGGGCAGGACGACCTGCTGCGCGGGTACGTCGGGGCCTACTTCGCCGACCTGCCGTCGGTGTGGGAGCTCGCGTCGCCGCAGGTCGGGCGGACGCTCGCGGCCCTGCTCTTTCCGTCCACGCTGGTCGAGCAGGACGTGCTGGACCGCACCGAGGTGTTCCTGGCGGGTGAGCTCGCCGCCGGCCTGCGCCGCGAGGTGCTCGAGGCGGCCGACGACCTGCGGCGCGCCGTCGCCTGCCGCGCGCTCAGCTGAGACCGAGCGGCTCGGCGAGGGCATCGGCCCACTGGACGTAGCCCGCATCGTTGGGGTGGAAGCCGTCGGCGTAAAGGCCCTTGTAGGGCGGTCCCGTATGGGTCCACAGGTCGGCGACAAGCAGGCTGTGCGCAGCCGCCAGGGCGCGCAGGCGCTCGTTGACGACCCGCACCTTGCGCTCGCGGATGCCCCGCGGCACGGTCGAGACGACTGCTCCCGGGGGGAGCGCTGCGGTGAGGTCGCCCACGTCGTTCAGCCACTGCGCCCGGCGGGTGTGCAGGGCGTCGTTGCCGCCGATGACCGCGGTTACGAGGTCGCCGTCCAGGTCCCTCGCCAGCGGCCACTGGACGTCAACCACCTCCCGGGTGCGGGCACCGGACCGGGACAGGTTGACGACGCGCCAGGGTCGCCTGTCATGGTCCACGAGCCGGGCGAGCACGAGCCCGACGTACCCCCTGTCGTGGGCGGTGGCGCCGACGCCCTGCGCGGCGCTGTCCCCAAGCACCACCCACAGAGGTCCGTCACGGCCCTGGGCCACCTCGTTGGCCGCGGTCCAGTCGACGGCGTAGGCATCGGCCTGCTCGATGCTGCGACGGAACACACGACGCACCAGGCCCACGCGTGGAGGGTACGACCCGGGACCGGCGGCTACCCTCGGTCGCATGTGCGGGATCGTGGGCTACGTCGGCGCCAAGGATGCGCTTGAGGTGGTCCTCGAGGGCCTGCGGCGGCTGGAGTACCGCGGCTACGACTCGGCCGGCGTCGCGATCCTGTCCCCCACCGGCGAGCTCGCGGTCGAGCGCCGGGCCGGCAAGCTCGCCAACCTCGACAAGGTGCTCGCGGAGCGGCCGTTGCCGGGGACGCTCGGCATCGGGCACACCCGCTGGGCCACCCACGGGCCGCCCACCGACCGCAACGCCCACCCCCAGGTCGATTGCGCGGGCAAGGTGGCCGTGGTCCACAACGGGACCATCGAGAACTTCCAAGCCCTCGTCGCCGACCTGCAGGCCCGTGGCCACGAGCGGCGCAGTGACACCGACACCGAGGTCGTCGCCCACCTCGTCGAGGAACGGTACGCCGGGGACCTGGCCGCGGCCGTCCGCTCGGTGTGCCGCGACCTGGAAGGCTCGTTCGTGCTGGTCGTGGCGCACGCGGACGAGCCCGACCTGGTGATCGGCGCGCGGCGCAACCTCCCGCTTGTCATCGGCCTCGGTGCGGGCGAGAACTTCCTCGGCAGCGATGTCACCGCGTTCATCGCGCACACCCGGGAGGCGCGCATCGTGGACCAGGACCAGGTCGTCGAGCTGCGCCGGTCCGGGGTGACTGTCACCGACCTGCAGGGCACGGTCGTCGCGGGCGACAGCTTCCACGTGGACTGGGACACCGCCGCCGCCGAGAAGGGTGGTCACGAGTTCTTCATGCTCAAAGAGATCGAGGAGCAGCCGGCCGCTGTGCGCGACACTCTCGGTGGCCGGCTCACCTCGGAGGGGCTCCTGCACCTCGACGAGCTCGCGATGAGCGATGAGGACATCCGCGGGATCGACCAGGTAGTGATCATCGGCTGCGGCTCGTCCTACCACTCCGGCCTGGTGGGCAAATACGCGAT
>JANLPD010000207.1:0-3597 GCA_031367045.1 Frankiales bacterium
GGTCAGGTCATGGCCGTTGGCCTTGGCCAGCTCCAGGCCGGCGAGGAAGGCGTCGATCACCCCGTCGTAGCGCTCGGGCGAGAAGATCAGCGTCACGTTGACGCTGATGCCCGCCCCGAGCGTCTGGGTGATCGCCGGCAAGCCCGCCAGGGTGGCCGGGATCTTGATGTAGAGGTTGGGCCGGTCGACGAGCCACCACAGCGCCTTGGCCTCGGCGACGCTGCGCGCAGTGTCGCCGCTGATCCGCGGGTCGACCTCGTAGGACACCCGGCCGTCGACGCCGTCGGTGCGGTCGTAAACCGGCCGCAGCACGTCGCAGGCCCAGCGCACGTCGTAGGCCTGGAGGGTGCGGACCGCCTCGCCGATGTCGGTGCCGCGCAGCGCGAGGTCCCGCACCTGCTCGTCGTAGGCAGCGCCGTCAGACAGCGCCTTTTCAAAGATCGAGGGGTTGGTGGTGACCCCCACGACGTGGCGGTTCGTCATCAGCCGGGCCAGGTTGCCGGTGCGCAGGCGCTCCCGGGACAGGTCGTCGAGCCACACCGCCACACCGGCGGCCGACAGCTCGGCCAGAGAATCGGTCATGCGTTGCTCCTAGTTGCCGGTGGTCGAGCCTGAGGTCTTGCCGAGCTTGCTGAGCGAGGAGTGTGCGGCGGCAACGACGCGATCGGCGGTGAGGCCGAACTGCTCGTACAAGATGCCGAAGGGGGCCGATGCCCCGAAGTGCTCGAGCGACACGCACTCGCCATGGTCGCCGACCCACTCGTGCCAGCCCATCGACACGGCGGCCTCGACCGAGACGCGGGCCTTGACCTCCGGCGGGAGGACGGTCAGGCGGTAGGCCTCGTCCTGCTCGCGGAACCACTCGAGGCAGGGCATCGACACGACGCGGGTAGCAACTCCTTCGGTTTCGAGCCGCTCCTGCGCGGCGACGGCCACCTGCACCTCGGACCCGGTGGCCATGAGGACCACCTGGGGGGTCCCCGAAGCGCAATCACGTAGTACATAGGCGCCCTTGGCGGTGCCCTCCGCGCTGGCGAAGGTGCTGCGGTCGAAGGTCGGCACATTCTGGCGGGTGAGGCAGAGCCCGGCCGGGCCTGCCTGCGGGGTACCGCCGCGCTCCAGGATCGTCCGCCAGGCGACGGCGGTCTCATTGGCATCTGCCGGCCGGACGACCGCGAGGCCAGGCACTGCTCGAAGGGCGGCGAGGTGCTCGACCGGCTGGTGGGTCGGGCCGTCCTCGCCGAGGCCGATCGAGTCGTGGGTCCAGACGTAGGTGACCGGCAGCTTCATGATCGCCGCGAGCCGGACGGCGCCGCGCATGTAGTCGCTGAACACCAGGAAGGTGCCGCCGTAGACCCGGGTGCCGCCGTGCAGAGCGATGCCGTTCAGCACCGAGCCCATGGCGTGCTCGCGGATCCCGAAATGCAGCACGCGGCCGTAGGGACCGCCTGGGAACGCTTTGCTGGCGCGGTCCTCCGGGAGGAACGACGGCTCGCCGGCCGGCGTCGTGTTGTTGCTCTCGGCGAGGTCGGCCGAGCCGCCCCACAGCTCAGGCAGTACGGGCGCGAGGGCGGACAGCACGTCGCCGCTCGCCTTGCGGGTCGCGACGCCCTTCTCGCTCGCCTCGAAGATGGGCAGGGCGGACTGCCAGCCCTCGGGCAGCCGCCGTTGGGTCAGGCGATCGTGCAGCGACTTGGCCTGGGGGTCGGCAGCAGCCCAGCTGTCATAGGCCTGCTGCCAGTCGGCGTGGGCCTGCCGGCCGCGGTCGACCACGGCGCGGGTGTGGGCAAGCACGTCGGCCGGGACGTCGAAGGCCTTGTCCGGGTCCAGGCCGAGCACCTTCTTGGTTGCCGCGACCTCCTCGGGGCCGAGGGCGGAGCCGTGGGCCTTTCCGGTGTTCTGCTTGGTCGGGGCCGGCCACCCGATGATCGTGCGTAGGGCGATGAAGGACGGGCGGTTGGTCTCGGCCCGCGCGGCGCGCAGGGCCTTGTCGATGGCGGTGACGTCCTCGACGTACGTCCCGTCCTCGGCGAGCCAGTCGACGCGCTGGACGTGCCAGCCGTAGGCGGCGTAGCGGGCGACGACGTCCTCGCTGAACGCGATCGAGGTGTCGTCCTCGATCGAGATGTGGTTGTCGTCCCAGACCAGGGTCAGGTTGCCGAGCCGCTGCGTACCGGCGAGCGAGCTGGCCTCCCCCGAGACGCCCTCCTGGAGGTCACCGTCGGACGCGATGCAGAAGATGTGGTGGTCGAACGGCGACCCGCCCGGGGCGGCATCTGGGTCGAGCAAGCCGCGCTCGCGGCGGGCCGCCATCGCCATGCCGACCGCGTTGCCGATGCCCTGGCCGAGCGGGCCCGTGGTTGTCTCGACGCCGGCGGTGTGGCCGTGCTCGGGGTGGCCTGGGGTGAGCGAGCCCCACTGGCGTAGGTGCGACAGGTCCTCGACGGTCAGGCCGTAACCGGACAGGAAGAGCTGGATGTAGAGCGTGACGCTGGAGTGGCCGCAGGAAAGCACGAATCGGTCGCGGCCGGCCCACTGCGGGTCGGTCGGGTCGTGGCGCAGCCACCGGCTGAACAGCAGATGGGCCAGTGGCGCGAGGCTCATGGCGGTGCCGGGGTGCCCGGACCCAGCCGACTCGACGGCGTCCATCGCCAGCGAACGGACGACATCGGCGGTACGCCGGTCAAGGTCGGTCCAGTCGAGGGCAGGAGGCTTGGACGTCTTGGTGCTCACGAGGGTGCTGGCTCCCCACGGGCCCGCGGCGTGGCCGGGCTCCTGTCGTCGCGGCGCCACCCCCCACCGGGGCGCGCAAGGTCATCCGGACCCTATCCCCGCGAGGGCCAATCCCGTCCCGGAGGGGGTTGGCTACGGACCGTCCGGTGCAGCGCCCTCCAGAGCCCGCCGGTAGAGTTTGCGCTGTGACGACGGTGGCAGAGCAGCACGTGCTGACCGAGGCCTCGTCCCCCCTCGCCGGCCCGGCCGCCCGGCCGTCCCGGCTGGCCCGCGGCAAGGTCACGGTCGGTGCCTACATCGCCCTCACCAAACCGCGGATCATCGAGTTGCTGCTCGTCACCACCGTCCCCACGATGGTGCTTGCGGCGCGCGGCCTGCCCTCGCTGGGCCTGGTCGCTGCGACGCTGCTCGGGGGGTCGCTCGCTGCTGGTAGCGCCAATGCCCTGAACTGCTGGTACGACCGTGACATCGACGTCCTCATGCACCGGACCGAGCAGCGGCCCCTCGCCACCCAGTCGGTCACGCCGCGCGCCGCCCTGCTCTTCGGCCTCGTCCTCGGCGTCCTCGCGACCGTCGAGCTGGCCCTCACGACCAACCTGCTCTCGGCCCTGCTTGCGGTCGGGGCGATCGCCTTCTACGTGCTCGTCTACACGATCGTGCTCAAGCGGCGTACCTCGCAGAACATCGTCTGGGGGGGCGCCGCCGGCGCCATGCCCGTCGTGATCGGCTGGTCGGCCGTCACCGGCTCGTTGTCCTGGGTCCCGCTGGTGCTCTTCGGGGTCGTCTTCTTCTGGACGCCGCCGCACTTCTGGGCGCTCGCCATGCGCTTCAAGGACGACTACACGGCCGCCGGGGTGCCGATGC
>JANLPD010000214.1:0-6681 GCA_031367045.1 Frankiales bacterium
CGACAGTGGTAGCCGCAGTCCCGGACCCAGCCGGCAAGGTCGGCGACCGTCGTGCTGGCCGGGTCGTAGGTCACGGTCGCGGTCTGACCGACCGGGTTGACCTGCACTCCGACCACGCCTGGCCGGCGGCCAAGAGCTGCCTCCACCGCGTGCTTCTCGGTCGCCCAGTGCAACCCGTCGAGCTCCAGCACCACGCTGCGCTCAGGGTCTGCAGATCGGGTAGCCATCAAGCAACTCCTTCAACCTGGCACGACACGCTGCACCGTCGTCACGGGACGACGAGGCTCAGGGACCTATGAGGCAAACCACCGGTGACTTCCGCCAGCCTGCCCGTAGACGCCTTATGTCCTGTGCAGACGCTGCGACACCCACGGTTACGTTGGGGTCCGGGTCACCTCGATGCCGAAGCGTTCCCCCATGCCGAGGAGGCGCCAACCGACCCCTGAACGGCCACAGCAGTCGAGCCCCGGCCAAACGATTCACCCGCACGCGTTGCCTCAGGGGTATGCCGGTGAGCGCCTGCGGTCAGCCGGCGACGCGGACGGCGCCGGCGTAGTTCTGCTGGTAGTAACCAGACAGGTCGCTGATCTTCACGACGTCTCCCGAGTGGGGCGCGTGGATGAACTGGTTGTTGCCGACGTACATGCCCATGTGACCCAAATCCTGGCCGAAGAAGACGAGATCGCCAGGGACGAGCTCGCTCTGGGACACGTGCCTGCCGGAGTTCCACTGGGCTCCGGTGTAGTGCGGCAGCGAGATGCCGGCCTTGCCATAGGCGTACATCGTCAGGCCGGAGCAGTCGAAGGTGTCCGGGCCGGACGCGCCCCACGTGTAGGGCTTGCCGAGCTGGTCGTTGGCCACCCGCAGAGCGATCTGCACTGCGCTGCCTGAGTACTGCGGTGCGGGACTGCTGGCCGGTGCCGGACTGCTGGCCGGCGCGCTGACGGTCGACGGTCCGGTGCCGGCGTTGCTGAACGCGATGGCGGAAGCGGCGTTGAGGGCGGCCTGCCTGGCAAGCTCGGCCCCGCGGGCCTGGGCGGCCTTGCGGGCGGCCTCAGTGCGGGCGGCGGCGATGAGCTGGGCCTGCTTGGCCTGCAGGCTGGTGAGCAGGTCCTGGGCCTCGCGGGCGGCCTGCGCGACCGTCTGCTTGTCGGTGCCCCGGCTCCTGTGGGTCTGGGCGGCGTCGGCGCGCGCGCCCGCCGACTCGGCGGCGGCCTGGGCCTGGCGATGCCGGGCCGTTGCCAGCTGGTCCAGCACGTCGGCGTTGCGGCTGGAGATGCGGTCCAGGAAGGACGCACGATCGAGGAAGGTGGCCGGGCCGCCAGTGCCGCTCAGCATCGTCAGGTCCATGCCGGAGCTAGTCCCACTGCGGTAGGCCTGGACAGCGAACGCCCCGGCCTGCGACCGCATCGTGGCGACTGACGCATCGATCTTGGCCGCAGCGGCCTGCGCGACGCGCGACCGCTGCTGCGCCTTCACGAGCGCTATCCGCCCGGCGTTGTAGTGCTCAGCGGCTTGTTCGGCCTGGTTGTTGATCTGGTCGAGCTGGGCTTGGCCGTCCCGGATCTGCTGCGCGATGTCCGCCGACGCCGGCGAAACCAGCCCGGTCGTGACCATGCCTGCGCCGATCAGCCCGACGAGGGACAGGCAAGCCACAACGCGTGCGACGAAGCGGCGGGACGGAACGGGAGCAGACAACCGAGCAGAGTGTGGACGCGCCACAGACACAGAGCCCTTCTTCCGTTGCCGCCTACCGAGTTAGCTGACGGGCTCGGGCCGGAAGCAGCCCTACGACGCGCGGCCCCTTCGAGGGACCAACGCGCCGATTCGCCCCGAGGGAAAATGGTTCCCCGGTTCTGGCCGCTCGCGCGGCCCGTGATTCGGCGGTGGCTACCGGGCGCCTTCCCTTTCAGAGGGCCGTCCCTGTAGTCCAGCCAACAACCTACCGGATCCACCTCGGCGCGTTGCAGCCGACACCCCGAAGACTGCACCCGAGGCGTAGGCGAGCCGGTGGCGGGGGTAAGAAGAACGCGATCAGCGCCCACCCCCCGAGCGGGGTGGTCTTGACCCGACGAGGAGCCCTGTGCAGACCTGGCCTGGCACCCCCTACCCGCTCGGCGCCACCTACGACGGCAGCGGCACCAACTTTGCGCTGTTCTCGGAGGTGGCGACCGGCGTGGAACTGTGCCTGTTCGACGACGCCGGCCAGGAGACGCGCACCCCCCTGCGCGAGGTCGATGCCTTCGTCTGGCACGCCTACCTGCCCAACATCGGGGCCGGCCAGCGCTACGGCTACCGCGTCCAGGGTCCATACGACCCCGGCTCCGGCCACCGGTGCAACCCGTCGAAGCTGTTGCTCGACCCCTATGCGAAGGCGGTGGAGGGCGAGGTGGACTGGGACCAGGCGTGCTTCTCCTACCGCTTCGAAGACCCCGACAGCTTCAACACCGACGACTCCGCCCCCCACATGCCCAAGGCCGTGGTGATCAGCCCGTTCTTCGACTGGGACAACGACCGCCACCCCCGCACCCCCTACAGCGACACCGTCATCTACGAGGCGCACGTCAAGGGGCTCACCCAGACCCATCCCGGCGTCCCGGAGGACATCCGCGGGACCTACGCCGCGATCGCCCACCCGGTGATGCTCGAGCACTACAAGAAGCTCGGCGTGACGGCGGTGGAGCTCATGCCGGTCCACCAGTTCGTACATGACAGCCATCTGGTCGAGCGTGGCCAGCGCAACTACTGGGGCTACAACACGATCAGCTTCCTGGCGCCGCACAACGACTACGCCTCAGCCGGCCAGCGCGGCCAGCAGGTGCAGGAGTTCAAGGCGATGGTCAAGTCGCTGCACGAGGCCGGGCTCGAGGTAATCCTCGACGTCGTCTACAACCACACGGCCGAGGGCAACCAGCTCGGGCCGACGCTGTCCTTCCGCGGGATCGACAATGCCTCTTACTACCGCCTCGTCGACGACGACGCTGCCCACTACTACGACACGACGGGCACGGGCAACACGCTGCTGATGCGCCATCCGCACACCCTGCAGCTGATCATGGACTCGCTGCGCTACTGGGTGACGGACATGCACGTCGACGGCTTCCGTTTCGACCTCGCCTCCACGCTGGCCCGGCAGTTCCACGAGGTCGACCGGCTGTCGGCCTTCTTCGACCTCGTCCAGCAGGACCCGGTGGTCAGCCAGGTCAAGCTGATCGCCGAGCCGTGGGACGTGGGCGAGGGGGGGTACAACGTCGGCGGCTTCCCGCCGCTGTGGACCGAGTGGAACGGCAAGTACCGCGACACGGTCCGCGACTACTGGCGCGGCGAGGACGCCTCCCTAGCCGAGTTCGCATCGCGCCTGACCGGCTCCGCCGACCTCTACGAGCAGGATGGGCGCCGGCCCTTCGCGTCCATCAACTTCGTCACCGCCCACGACGGCTTCCCGCTGCACGACCTGGTCTCCTACAACGACAAGCACAACGACGCGAACGGCGAGGACGGCAACGACGGGGAGAGCCACAACCGCTCCTGGAACTGCGGCGTCGAGGGTCCGACGGACGACCTCGAGATCGTCGCGCTGCGCGAGCAGCAGAAACGCAACTTCCTCACGACACTGTTCTTGTCGCAGGGGGTGCCGATGCTGCTGCACGGCGACGAGCTGGGTCGCACGCAGCAGGGCAACAACAACGTCTACGCCCAGGACAACGAGCTGGCCTGGGTCGACTGGGGCAGGGCCAGGGACTTCGAGGTGCTCACCCAGTTCACCAGCAAGCTGGCCGCGCTGCGCCGTGAGCACCCGGTCTTTCGCCGCCGTCGTTTCTTCAAGGGCCGCCCCGTCACCGGGACGCAGATCGAGGACATCGGCTGGTTCACCCCGGCTGGCGAGGCGATGTCGGACGAGGACTGGGAGTCCGGCTACGCCAAGTCCGTGGCCGTCTTCCTCAACGGCGAGGGGATCAGGGAGCCGGACCTGCGCGGCGAACGGGTCACCGACCAGTCCTTCTTCCTGCTGTTCAACGGCCACCACGAGGCCATCGAGTTCACCTTGCCCGACCTCGGCGCCGGCGAGCACTGGGAGGTTGCTGTCGACACAGCCGCGCCGATGCTTGACGACGCCGAGGAGCGCTCGGTCAAGACCGGCCAGCCGGTGCCGGTCGAGGCGCGCTCGGTGCTTGTCCTGCGCAAGGTGTTCTGAGTGCCTCACCTGCCCTCACCCGGCAGACCCGTACCGGTCTCGACCTACCGGGTGCAGCTCCGGCCACCCGCCGCCGACCACCCGGGGTTCGGCTTTGACGACGCCGCTGCCGTCGTCCCCTACCTCGCCGACCTCGGCGTGACCCATCTGTACTGCTCTCCCTGGCTGCAGGCCGCGCCCGGCTCGCCCCACGGCTACGACGTGGTCGACCACGCCCGGGTCAACAGCGAGCTGGGCGGGGAGCCGGGGCTCGCCCGGCTGTCCAGATCCTGCCGGGAGGCCGGCCTCGGGATCATCCTGGACATCGTGCCCAATCACATGGCCGTGAGCGAGCCGCAGTCGCAGAACGCCGCCTGGTGGGGCCTGCTCCGAGATGGCCGCGCGTCGTCGTACGCCTCATGGTTCGACGTGGACTGGGACTCCCCCGCCAACCCTGGCAAGGTGCTCGTCCCTGTCCTGGCGGCCCCGCTCGGACAGTGCATCGGCGACCTGCGCGTCGACGGCGACCGCCTGCGGTACTTCGGCCACGTGCTGCCTCTTGCGCCGGGCAGCCTCATCGAGGGCGACCTGCTCGCGACGCTGGAGCGCCAGCACTATCGGCTGTGCCACTGGCGGGTCGCGGTCGACGAGCTCAACTACCGCCGGTTCTTCGACGTGACGACGCTGGCCGGTCTCCGCGTCGAAGTGCCTCCAGTTTTCGATGCCACCCATGCGCTGCTGCTCCGACAGGTCGCCGACGGCGTGGTGGACGGCCTGCGGATCGACCACCCGGACGGCCTCGCTGACCCGGGTGGCTACCTCGACCGGCTGGCCGACAGCACGGGCGGCGCGTGGGTCGTCGTGGAGAAGATCCTCGAGCCCGGCGAGGAGCTTCCAGTGCACTGGGCCACCAGCGGCAGCACCGGCTACGACGCGCTGAACCGCGTCCTGGGGCTGTTCGTCGACCCCGCGGGCGAGCAACCGCTCACCGACCTCTGGGTCGCCACGACCGGCCAGAACGGGGCGTACGACGACGTCGTCGGCCGCGCCAAGCGGCAGGTCCTGTCGGACGTGCTCGTCGCCGAGGTGGAGCGCCTGGCCGACCTGGCCGTCCGGGTGTGCCGGGCTGAGCCTGCGCTGCGCGACACCACGCGCCGCGGCCTGCGCGAGGCCCTCGTCGAGGTGCTCGCGTCGTTCCCGGTCTACCGCGCCTACCTGCCGCCGACCGGGCCCGCCGACGACGTTGCGCGCACCCACGTCGAGCACGCGGTTGCGGCCGCTCGTCGGGCCGTCCCGCACCGCACCGCAGAGCTCGAGGTGCTCGAAAGCCTGGTCCTCGCGGAAGGCCCGACCGGGCCCGACGCGCAAGAGCTCGTGACGCGCTTCCAGCAGACCTGCGGCCCGGTGATGGCCAAGGGCCTCGAGGACACCGCCTTCTACCGCTATCTGCGGCTGTCGGCGCTCTGCGAGGTCGGCGGCGACCCGTCGCAGTGGGGCCTGCCGGTGGCGGACTGGCACGACGCGTGCGCCGTGCAGCAACTCCATTGGCCACTGACGATGACCACCTTGTCGACGCACGACACGAAGCGTTCCGAGGACGTCCGGGCCAGGCTCGTTCTGCTGTCGCAGTGCCCGACCGAGTGGGGCCAGGCCGTCGTCGGCTGGTCCGCCGCCGCGGCGCGGCACCACCCGCCCGACCACGCCGCCGAGCAGCTGCTGTGGCAGACCCTGCTCGGCGCCTGGCCGGTGTCCGCCGACCGGGCCGTCGCCTACCTGGCGAAGGCCACCCGCGAGGCCAAGTGCCACACATCGTGGGTCGACCCGGATCCGGCGTACGACGAGGCCCTCGCGTCCTTCGTCCGCGCCGTGCTGGCCGACCGCGCCCTCGTCGCAGAGGTCGAAGCGTTCACCCGGCGGCTCGACCCGGCCTGGCGGGCCACCTCGCTGGCCCAGAAGCTGGTCCAGCTGATGATGCCTGGGGTCGCAGACACCTACCAGGGCACCGAGCTGTGGGACCTGTCCCTCGTCGACCCGGACAACCGGCGGCCGGTGGACTTCGACCTACGACGAGCCCTGCTCGCCGACCCGGCCGACCGTCTCGCGGAGGATCCCGCCGGTGCGGCCAAGTTGCGCGTCGTCCGCGCCGCTCTGCGCCTGCGCCGCGAGCAACCGGGGTGGTTCCTCGAGGGCGCCACCTACGCGCCGCTGACCTGCTCAGCGCGGGCCCTTGCCTTCACGCGGTCCGAGCAGGTGGCCGTCGTTGTGCCGCTGCGGTCCGTGTCGGTCGAGCGCCACGGTTGGGGCGAAGAGAGCGTCACGCTGCCCCAAGGCCGGTGGCGGGACCTCCTCTCGGGCCCGACCTGGGCCGGTGGCCCGGTGCGGTTGGCCGACCTGCTCGCCGGCTTCCCAGTCGCCCTGCTGGTCCGGGCATGACGCTTGTCCGCGTCTGGGCTCCGCGGCCCTCGACTGTCGAGGTCCAGGTGGGCGAGGAGCGGCACGCCCTGACG
>JANLPD010000220.1:0-3455 GCA_031367045.1 Frankiales bacterium
CCCCGGCCCCGACGCGCAGGGAGAAAGCGACCGAGTTGGCAAGACCAGCGTCGAAAGCAGTGACGTTCGCCCCCGCGTTGGCCAAGCGGGCCTTCGCGGCGCCGATCGCTGCCTGGGCGGACTGCGCGCTCACCAGCAATACCGTGTAGCCGAGCGACCCGTCGGTGACGCTCTTGTACACGCAGCCATCGATTTTGCCGAAGCCGGGGGTGCTCGCACCGGCCTTCGAGGAGGTGCCGGCTGCCGTGGCGAAGCCGAGGATGCTCTGGGCGGTCGGTCGGTCGATCGACGAGCAGGTCCCGGACACCTTCGTCGACCCGATGCTCTGGGTCGAGGAGGGCGTCGGCGTTGACGTTGATGCGGCCGCTGGGCTGCCCGGGGCCAATCCCGTCGGCTGGGTCGAGGGGCTGCTCGACGTCGGGGAGTTGGTGGAACAGGCGGCCAGGCCGAGGGCGGCCGCCAACAGGGTGACAGCGAGGACATGGCGGCGGTGCTTCACGGGAACTCCTTGCGCGGGCGCGGCGTGCGGTCGCCTCAAACCACACCAGGTGCGGCTGGCAAGGGCGCCGGGTGAAACCCTGGCAGGCGCTGGCAGCCACTGGCCAGATCAGCCATCGTCGGCCGTAACTGCGGCAGGCGACGCGGTGAGCAGCACCCGGACCAGCTCAGATCGACTGCGGACGCCGAGCTTACGGAAAATGCGGCCGAGGTGGAACTCCACCGTCTTGCCGGACAGGAACAGATCGGCGGCGATCTCCTTGTTCGACATCCCCCTTCCTGCGGCCGCGGCCACCCGCAGCTCCGCCGCGGTGAGCAGGTCGTCGCGCGCCGCCCGGGCCCGCAGAGTTGCCCCGGACGCCCGCAGCTCCTCCCGAGTCCTGACCACCCAGGGAGTGGCGCCCAGGGAGACGAAGTCGACCTCCGCCTCCCGCAGCTGGGCCCGGGCCTCGAGCCGCTGGCCCAGTCGACGGCTCATCGCACCGGCGCAGAGCCGTAACCGGGCCCGCGGGAAGGTGTACTCCACGCCTGCCAGCTCAGTCGCGAGTCTCGCCGCGTCGTCAGCCAGCGCGGCAGCGTCCGGGCCAATCGCGCACCGGGCGAGCAGTGCTCCGGCGCGAGACTCCGGCCGAGCGCCGTCGCCGGCCCGGTCGAGGAGGCTGTTGAGCAGGTCCTCGGCGTCAGCCCGCCGTCCGGTCAGTGCCAGTGCAAGCGGGGCGTCGAAGTACTCGGGCTGGGCTGCGGCCACCTGGCCAGCGCGCAGTACACGAGCCAGCGCCTCGGCCGGTGCGGTCAGCGCATCGAGGTCGCCTACCGACATCGTGGCCAGTATCTCGCACCAGAGGGCATCGGCGGTACGCCACGGACTGCCTAACGCCTCGGCCAGCCGGCGGGCTTCGCCGGCATGGGCGAGTGCATCCGCGGTGTGGCCGCGGGCTCCCTCAAGGGTGGCCACCTGTACAAGCGCGTCGGCGATGTCGGCAACCCTGCCGGTGATGCGGGCCAGGTCCAGCCCGTCCTCGGCCCGACCCGCGGCGGCGTCCCACTCGGCGACCGAGAAGTCGCACCAGGCCAGGCCTCGTGCGGTCGCTGCGAGCAGACGGGTGTCCCCGGCGGCCCGCTGACGTGCCACTGCGGCGTCGATGGCCGCCCGAAGGCGCTTCGGGTGTCCGGACCACATCACCGCCTGCACGGCCATGGGGAGCAGGTCGGGGTCGGTGCGCAGCAGATCGTGTGACTCGATCAGGGTCAGGGCGTGATCGAGGCACCGGCGTCCTGGTTCGGTCTGCTCAGCGTTGAGGAGCACAAAGCCCTGGACGGCGCTGGACCGCGCGTCCTGCACCGGGTCGTCGGCGGCCGCGGCAGCGTGGATCTGTCCGGCCAACCAGGCCAGCCGCTCGGGGTCATCCAGATGCAGCGCGGGGTTGAACGCGCCGGCCAGCGATCTGACTTCGCGTTCACGGCACCCAGCCTCCCGCGCCTCGTCGACAGCGCGCAGGAACCAATCCCAGGCGGCGTGCGGTGAGGCGGTCGCCTGGGCGATCTGACCGGCCGTGAACGTCAGCGACCAACGCAGGTCGGCGTCCTGCAGCGACAGCAGGCACTCCTCAATCAGCCGTGACGCCGACTCGGCGTCGTCTGCGGCCCACGCCTCGAGTGCCGCTTTGGCGAGCCGCGTCGCCGCGTCCGTCCCCAGCCGGGCTGCGGTCTCCCAGGCCTGGGCGGCAGCCTGATGGGCCCCCCGCGCCGCCGCGGTCGACGCCACGACCTCAAGTGCAACAGCCAGGCTCTCGTCGGGACCGTTGGCTGCCTCGACCCGGTGCCACACCACCGCTGAAGGGTCGCCCCCCGCCTCCTGCATCGCATCGGCGACGGCCGTCTGGACCCGGCGTCGCTCCGCCGGAGCCACGGCCTGCACGGCCGCGGCACGGGCGAGCGGGTGTCGCCACCTGACCCCGGTCCGCGTCACGCTCAGTAGTCCGCTGGTCTCCACGGTGGAGAGCTGGACGTAGTCGGTGCCGAGTCGGGCCAGCGCGTCGGCCAGGACCGCCGGTGTCACGGTGCCGGCCACGGCGGCGGTGGCGGCAGCCAGTCGGGCCGGCACCGGGAGCGCCGCCAAGAGCCCGCCATACGCAGCAGCCGGGCTGGTGGACGGTATCGGGTCGGGCAGCGGGGCGGCTCCGCGGCGCTGCCGGTCGTCGAGCGACCCGGCCAGCTCCACCAGTGCCAAGGGGTTGCCACCGGCCAGCTCTGCCAGCCGCAGCGTGACCGAGCGCGCTACGCCGTGGCTGGCAAGCAGCTCGACGGCCGCCTGATCGTCGAGTGCCGGTAAATCGTAGGAGTCCACCCCGCTCATGCCGACGATGTCCACACGAACCGCGAGAAGCAGGCCCACAGCGTCGTCGACCAGCCGTCTCGCCGCGAAACCGATCGCATCCCGTGACTCGACGTCGATCCACTGGAGGTCGTCGACGAGGACCAGAACCGGGTTGTCGCTGGCGGCCATGTCCAGCAGGGCGAGCGTCGCGGCGCCCACCAGCAGCGGGGCCGCGCGGCCGCCAACCGTTATCCCGAGCGCCAGGTCGAGAGCGTCCCGCTGCGCCGGAACCAGCTCGGCCACGAGTGACCGAAGCGGCCGCACGAGTGCGTGAAGTGCGGCGTAGGGGAGTTCGCGCTCGTCCTGCGTTCCGGTGCACCGCAGAACGGTCATGCCGTCAGAGTCTGCGGCGGCGAGGAGCGCGGTCTTCCCGCTTCCCGGCTCGCCGCGCAACAACAGTGCAGCACCACGGCCGGCGCGGGCGCCGGCGACCACCCACGTGATCCGGGCGAGAGCCTCCTCGCGACCGACGAGCATCGGGCGAGTATAGGAAGTGCGACTCCCATCCGGGTGCGGCTGCCAGGGTTTGCCTGGACGCCAGCACCGGACCGATCAGGCGATGGTTGCGGCGTGTCAGAAC
>JANLPD010000240.1:0-3440 GCA_031367045.1 Frankiales bacterium
CCCCCGGCCTGTCCCGCTCGTGAGGGGGGGGCCGAGCGGGCAAGATGGCCACGTTGGGCCGGGGGCCGGACCGGGGGAGTCGCGGGTGGGGCTAGCGGGTGGGTCAGGTGGCGTCGTAGGCCGCCGTGGTGGTTATTGTCCCGTTCGTACCCCTGACCGTGTGCCGCCCCGGCAGGCCGGTCGGGTCGGTGGCACTGATCGTGGTGGTGAAGGACCCGTCCGGACCGGCGGAGACGACGACGGAGGAGCCGGTCCGGCGCCCGAGCAGGTCGAGGTAGTCCAACCGGACCGCCTGGCTGGCGGGCCAGCCAGTCCCGCGCACGGTCAAGGTGGCGCCGTTGGGGCCGGTCGTCGGGTCGAGGCCGAGTGTCAACGGGGCTGGCTTGGGGGTGGCCGGGCCGACCGTCGCGGGGGCAGCGGAGGGGATGACCGGGCTCGGGCTCGGCGCAATCGTGAAGACGCGTGGGCTCGGCAACGGCGGGAGCGACGCAGGCGGCGGCACGCTGACCAGGACAGCGGCGGCTGTTGCCCGCGGCCGGCTGCTCGGCGGCGCTCCGATCGATCCGGCGGCGGCAGTGGACCCGACCCCGCGGCTCAGCAGTACGCCGAGTCCGAGGCCGGCCAGCACGGCGAGCCCGAGCAGGAGGAAGGCGACCAGTGGCGTCAGCAGGCGGCGGGGGAGGTCCTCCTCCTCGTCCTCCGGCCCGTCGCCCGGCAGCAACGAGGCCGACGACGGGAGGGTGGCGCGGGCCCGTTCCTCGACGCGGGAGAGCAGCGCCTCCCGCTCGCCGTCCGGAAGGGCAGCGACGGTGAGACCGGCGAGCAGCAGGTGGGCCCGCTCCATCGAGGCGACCAGCGACGTACAGCCCTCGCACGACTGGACGTGGCGCCGGGTCGTTGCGTCCCGGGCAGCGACGTTGCCTCCCTCGGCGAGCCGGGTGAGGGCAGGCAGGTTCTGAACGTGTACCCCGAGCGACGGGATCGACTCACGGTCGAGGGCCGCCAGCAAGCTCAGCCGAGACCGGGCGACCACGTCCATGGCGGCATCCGCGGACGTGCCGAGGGCGGCCGCGACACTCTGCTCGGGGAGGGCGTAGCTGTCGCGCAGCAGCAGCCCGACCCGTTCCCGCTCCGCCAGCTGCTCCAACGCCTCGGCGATGACCGCCTGGTCCTCATCCGCGGCAAGCAGCCCGCCGCCGAGCGGGAGGTCCGGCTCGCCGTCAGCGGCCCGCTGGCCGAGGGCGCGGGCCCTGGCGAACCACCAGCCGACGAGATCGGCGGCGGAGCCGGGCTGGCGGGCCACGACGTCAACAAGGTCGAACGCGCTCTGTTCGACGACCGCCAGGGCAGCAACCGGGCTGCAGCCGAGACGTCGTACGGCGTCGTGGACCCGATCGGCGTGCACGCGCACCGCGGCCAGCACGTCCTCGGAGGTGGGCGTCATCTCCGCGCCTACCCTACGGACAAGCGTCCAGCCCTACGGACAAACGTCCAGCCCTCCGGAGAGCCGTGTCTTTGGTAGACCTGCGAAGCGACACCCTGACCCGACCCACTGCGGGCATGCGCGCCGCGATGGCGACGGCCGAGGTCGGGGACGACGTCTACGGCGAAGACCCCGCCGTCAACGCCCTCGAGGAGCAGGTTGCGGGGCTGTTCGGGCATGAGGCGGCGGTCTTCGTGCCGAGCGGGACGATGGGCAACCAGATCTGCCTGCGGCTGGTGGTCCCCCCCGCGCAGGAGCTGGTCTGCGACGCCGATGCCCATGTCGTCACCTACGAGCACGGGGGAGCCGCCCAGCACGGTGGCATCTCCACCCGCACCACGCCGGGTGGCCTGCTGGACCGCGACCTCGTCGAGCCCTACCTGCGCCCGGCCGGCTGGGGCACCGTCGTCACCCGCGCGGTCAGCGTCGAGCAGACCCACAACCGTGGCGGCGGTCGCGTGCACTCCCTCGAGGCTTTGTCGGGGCTCCGGGACCTCGCGACCGGGTACGGGGTCGCGTTGCACTGCGATGGCGCGCGGATCTGGAACGCCCACGTCGCGACGGGGGTGGCGCTGTCGTCGTACGGCCGGCTCTTCGACACGTTGTCGGTCTGCCTGTCCAAGGGTCTCGGCGCCCCGGTCGGGTCGCTCGTCGTGACCGATGCGGCGCGGGCGGCCGAGGCGCGCGTGCTGCGCAAGCGGCTCGGGGGCGGGATGCGGCAGGCCGGTGTGCTGGCTGCGGCGGGGACCTACGCGCTCGCTCACCACGTCGAACGCCTGGCCGCGGACCACCGGCGCGCGGCCGAGATCGCCGCTGCCCTAGGCGTTCTCGCAGTGGAGACCAACATTGTCCCGCTCGAGCTCACCGGCACGGCGTACGACGGGCCCGGGCTCGCCCGGGCGGCGCGGGAGCAAGGGGTGCTGCTGTCGGTGGTGGGTCCGCAGCGAGTCCGCATGGTCACCCACCTCGACGTCGACGACGACGGTGCCCGCCGGGCTGCCGAGGTTGTCGCGGGTCTGCTGGGCCACTGACGGCGCCGGCCGAGAAACTGGCTAGACGAGGGTGCGGCCGACGAGCGGCGGGAGCTCCTTGCAGGCGCGGGCCAACTCGTCCAGCTCCTCGCCGTAGAGCGCCTGCGGGCCGTCGCACAGCGCGGCTGTCGGGTTGGGGTGCACGTCGACGATGACCGCGTCGGCACCGACGGCGATCGCCGCGCGGGTCAGCGGCACGACGAGCTCTCGCTTGCCGCCTGAGTGCGACGGGTCCACCACGACCGGGAGGTGCGACAGCGCGTGCAGCACCGGGACTGCGGCGATGTCCAGGGTATTGCGGGTCGCCGTCTCGAAGGTCCGGATCCCACGCTCGCACAAGACGATGTCCAGGTTGCCCCGCTGGGCAACGTATTCCGCCGCCATCAGCCACTCCTCGTAGGTGGCTGTCATGCCGCGCTTGAGCATGACCGGTTTGCCGGCCGCGCCGACGGCCTGCAGCAGTGCAAAGTTGGCCATGTTGCGGGTGCCGATCTGGAGCATGTCGGCGTACTCCGCGACGAGCGGCACGTCGGCCGGGTCGACGACCTCGGTGACGATCGGCAGCCCGGTCTTGTCCCGCACCTCGGCGAGGATCTCCAGGCCCTTGGCGCCAAGGCCCTGACAGGCGTCCGGCGAAGTGCGTGGCTTGTAGGCACCGCCCCGCAGCAGCGAGGCGCCGGCTGCCTTGGCCATCTCGGCGGCCTGCAGCGTCTGCTCGGCTGTCTCCACCGCGCACGGCCCGGCGATCAGGGTGAAGCTGCCCGGCCCGATCGGCACGCCGCCGACGCGCACGGTCGTCGCCTCCGGGTGGTGCTCGCGGCTGACCAGTTTGTAGGGCTTGGAGACCCGGACGACGTCGTTGACACCCGGCATGGCCCGCAGGTTGAGCGCCTGGAACTGCACGACATCGCCGACCAGGCCGATGA
>JANLPD010000241.1:0-2544 GCA_031367045.1 Frankiales bacterium
CTGAGTTGTGGATGCAGGCGTAGAGGACGACGGGGCGGTCCGGGCTGCTCATGCGGTGGCCCGCTCGCGCTCGTCGTCGGACAGGTGGGTGAGCTCCACAGCCAGGTCCGCGGCGCGGGGGTAGAGGACGAGCACTGCGCCGAGTGCCAGCGCGGCGCCGAGGACCTGCATGAGCACGAACATCGGTACCGAGCTCGGCGCAATGCCGGCGAACGAGTCGGACAACGTGCGCGCGATCGTCACCGCCGGGTTGGCGAAGCTGGTCGAGCTGGTGAACCAGTAGGCGGCCGTGATGTAGCCGCCGACCGCATAGGCAACGTGGGCGCTCTTGCCGGAGCGGACCACCCCGAAGATGACCACCAGCAGGCCGAACGTCGCCACGACCTCACCGAGCCAGAGAGCGCCAGCCGACCGCTCGTGCTGGGAGATGTTGACCACAGACAGGTCGAACATCGCGTTGGCCAGCACGCTGCCGAGACAGCCGCCGACGACCTGGGCGGCGATGAAGACAGCTGCGTCCTGGGTGGTGACGGCGCCGAGGGCCCGCTCGACGAGGGTGACCACCGGGTTGAACGCTGCCGAAACCGGACCGAGCGCAAGGATCAGGGCGACGAGGACAGCGCCGGTGATCAGGGCGTTCTCGAGCAGCTGCAGGCCACCGTCGCCGGGGCTGAGCCGGCTGGCGGCGATGCCCGAGCCGACGACGCTCGCGACGAGCAGCATCGTGCCGATCAGCTCGGCGAAGGCCTTGCGCATAACCCCGCTCTGGCTGCCGGGTTGGGTCCCGGGTTGCGTGCCTGGTTGGGTGCCTGGTTGGGTGCCGGGCAGCGTCATGGGCAGGGCCGGCGGCGGCTCGCGGCGACCTCAGCCGCGCGGGCCAGGTCGCCGAGGTGCCGGGAGGCAGCGATCAGCCCGGCGGGCTCGAGCCGGTAGTAGGTAAACCGGCCGCACGGCTCGCTGCTCACGAGGCCGGCTTCGCGCAGCGCCCGCAGGTGGTTGCTGATGTTGGTCTGGCGGGCTCCCGTCAGCTCGACGAGGTGACAGGTGCACAGCTGCTCGTGGGCGAGCAGCCCGACGATCTGGGCGCGAAGCGGGTCGGCCAGCAGTCGCAGGACCTCGTCCGGCCGGGTCATCGTCGTACCACTCTTGGCTGATGTCACTCACCCATGATGCATGACGGACGCCCCGAGGTCTAGCCGCGTGGCCGCGTGGTCCCCGCGCGGGCCCCGAACACGAGCCCGGCGAGCGGGAACAGCGTTGCGATGGCGAAGCCCGCCGTCGCCTGCGTGGGCACGGCGAGCGCGGCGCTGCCGCCGATCGCCCACGCCAGCTGCAGGGCTGTCTCGGAGCGGGCGAAGGCACCGCTGGTCTGTGGTCCGGGGACCTGCGACTGGAGCACCGCGTCGAGGCGGAACTTCGACAGCGCACCCCCCAACCCGGCCAGCCCCGCCGCGAGGGCAGCGAGGCCGGTGCCCGGGTTCAGCGCGGCCAGCAGGCAGACGGTCGCGGGGACCACGAGGGCGGCGAGCGTCAGCCGTCGTACGACCTGCTCGGAAAGCCGGCTCGCAGCAACGGTGCCCAGCACCTGCCCGACAACGGCGCCCCCGAGCACGACGCCGATGGTCGCCGTGGAGGCGTTCTCTGCGCGCAGCAGGAACGCCAGGAAGATCGTCAGCATCCCGCCGAGCGCCCGCAGGGCCAGCGCCGCCACCAACGGCCGGCGCACGATGAGCGGCGCGGTGCGGAGCTTGTACGCCGGGGCAGCGATCGCATCCGTCCGGTCCTCGTCCACGTGGGCGGGCAGCCGGACGGCAGCGACGGCAGCGACGAGCAGGACGAGGCCGGCCAGCCGCAGGGTCCAACCGACGCCGAACAGATAGCTGACCGCGCCGCCAACCGATGCGGCAATCGTCGCGCTGACGACCGCGGCGACGTTCACGCGGGCGTTGGCCGCGACGAGACTGACGCTCGGCGGCCTGACCCGGGGAAGAGCGGCGGAGCGGGCCAAGCCGTAGGCCCTGGACAGGACCAGGACGGCCAGCGCCAGCGGGTAGAGCCCGAGGCTCGTCGTGAAGCCAGCCATCGACCAGGCGACCAGCCCGCGGGCGCCGCAGGTGACGGCGAAGACGTTGCGGCGGCCGTGCCGGAACCGGTCGAGCAGGGGCCCGGCCACCGGGACGAGAAAGGCGAACGGCAGCAGCGTCAGGACCAGATAGAGCGCAACCCGGCCGCGGGCCTGGCCGAGCGAGCTCGTGTCGAAGAACAGCGTGCCGGCGAGGCTAACCGTGACGAGGGCGTCGCCGGCAACGTGCAGGGCATGCATCCAGAGCAAGGCCGCGAGTCCGCTGCGATCTGCGCCATCGGCGTGGGCGGCCGACCGGACCCGGCGGACGACCTTGCCGGCGACCCGGCCGGTGCCTTTAACCGTACGGGCCGCAGCGTGCGGCGGGGCGGCTGCGCGCGGGCGGCTGTCGTGCTCACGGCTGTTGTGCTCACGGCTGTCGTGCTCACGGCTGTCGTGCTCACGGCTGTCTTGCTTTCGCG
>JANLPD010000251.1:0-2327 GCA_031367045.1 Frankiales bacterium
TACCGTCAGGCCCATGTCGACGCAGACACCCGTTCCGTCCGACATCGAGCCAAACTCGATGATCGACCTGGTGAACGACTGCCGCGAGCTCGCGGGGGTCCTCGTCGGCGCGGGCAGCCACCGCACCGGCGTTGGCCGGTCGACCGGGCTACCCCCCGTACCAAGCGCAAGGGTCGGCGCGATGGTCCAGGTCACCGAGGTCCTGTCGGTCACGGTGGTCGGCTACGAGGACTACGGCAGCTAGACCAGCTCCACCAGCATCGAGGCGCCCTGGCCGACGCCGACGCACATCGTCGCGAGACCGCGAGCCCCCGACGAGCCCTCGCGCTCGAGCCGTCCCAGCAGGGTCACGATCAGCCGGCACCCGCTGGAGCCGAGCGGGTGGCCGAGCGCGATCGCCCCGCCGTCGGAGTTGAGTGTCGCGTCGTCCAGCCCGAGCCGGCGGGCGCTGGCGATCACCTGCACCGCGAAGGCCTCGTTGAGCTCGACCGCAGCCAGATCGGCCACCGACCAGCCCACCCGGCTGAGCACCTTTTGCGTCGCAGGTACCGGACCGAGTCCCATGAGGTGCGGCTCCACACCGGCTGCCGCGGCGGTGATGACGCGCGCACGAGGGGTCAGGCCGTAGCGGCGTACCGCCTCCTCGGAAGCGACCACGACGGCGCTGGCGCCGTCCGACAGCGGCGAGGACGACCCAGCCGTCACGACGCCGTCTGCCTGGAACGCAGGCCGGAGCGCGGCGAGCTTGTCCAGCGTCGTCGCCCGCGGCGTCTCGTCGGCGGCGAGCTCGCCCGCCGGGAGGATCTCGGCGTCGAACCGGCCGTCGGCGATCGCCTTGGCCGCGCGCTCCTGCGACCGCAGCCCGTAGGCGTCGGACTCCGCGCGGGTGATCCCGTCCAGCGCGGCCACCCGCTCGGCGGTCTGGCCAAGGGTGATCGTGTGCTCGGCGTCGTGCTTCGGGTTGACGAACCGCCAGCCGAGCGCGCTGTCGTACAGCTCCCCCGGCTTGGCCCAGGGCGTACCCGGCTTGGCCATCACCCAGGGCGCACGGGTCATCGACTCGACGCCGCCGGCCACCACGATCTCGGCCTCGCCGGTCTTCACCGCCTGCGCCGCGTTGGCGATCGCGGTCAACCCGCTGGCGCAGAGGCGGTTGACCGTGTGGCCGGGCACGTGCAGCGGCAGCCCGGCGAGGAGCACCGCCATCCGGGCGACATTGCGGTTGTCCTCACCGGCCTGGTTCGCCGCGCCGAGGATCACCTCGTCGACCCGCTCCGGGTCGACCCCCGCCCGGCGCACAGCCTCGGCGACGACGAGCGCCGCGAGGTCATCGGCCCGCACCTTCGCGAGCCCACCGCCATAGCGGCCAACCGGGGTACGGACACCTCCGACGAGGAAAGCTTGCGTCATCCTGTGACCGTACGCCTGGGAACCGTCTCACCGGCGGCTGCGTCCCATCGGCGGAGGTACAACAGATGATCAAGCCCTGGGTTCCCGTCGTCGCCGCCGTCACCGGCACAGTGGCGGTGGTCGCGCTCGTCGCCGCCGTGTCCGCCGGCTCTGGCGGTGGCCTGCCGTACGCCGGTGGCGGTGCCGCCGGTCCCCCCGTCCTCCACCTCGCTGCGGGCCTGACGCCGGACAGCGCCTCCCGGCTGACCGCTGGCACACCCGCGGGGACGAAAGCCGGCGGCTACCGGCTCGAAGGAAGGCTGCCCACGGGGCCCGCCTCCGCGCGCCTGGTGGAGCTGTCGGCAGGTGCGGCCGACCTCGCGGTGGTGAAGCGGTTGGCCGCTGCGCTCGGCAAACCGGCCCCTGTGCGTGGGGACCACCTCTGGCAGGCCGGCAACCTCGTCGTCCGTGACGCGGCAGGGCAGCCGTGGAGCAGCGACGAGTGCGGCCCGGACACGCCGGTGGCCTCAGACGGCGTCAGCGCCTCGTGCTCGGTCGTCGCTGTCGCGGGTAGCAGCGGCGGGGTCGGAGTCGACGGCGCTCCCGCACCGCCGGTCCCCTCGTGGGCAAGTCCACCCGGCAAGGCGACCAAACCGCTGCCCCCGATCGATTGCGCCCAGAGCGAGCAGTCCGGACCCTGCCCGACCAGGTTGCCGAAGGCGCCTCGGCCGATCTCCGAAGGCAAGGCGCTCGCAGCCGCCCGCCCGGTGCTCGCTGCGGTCGGCCTGGCCGCCGAAACGCCCCAGGTCCGCGACCTCGGCGGGATTGTCGAGGTCAGCGTCAATCCGACCGTGGACGGGCGGCCCACTGCTGACGTTGCGACCCGGGTGCTTGTCGGACCGGACGGTTCGATCACCAGCGCGAGCGGGCAGCTGACA
>JANLPD010000266.1:0-11819 GCA_031367045.1 Frankiales bacterium
CGCATGCTCGAAGCGGGCCGGGACTGCAAGGACGTCGTCACCCAGCTCGCTGCGGTTTCCAAGGCCCTGGACAAAGCCGGATTCGCGATCATTGCCTCCGGGCTCAAGCAGTGCATCCTCAACCCCGACAGCGACGACGCCGAGCTCGACACGGCCCAGCTCGAAAAGCTCTTCTTGTCCCTGGCCTGAGCCTCGACGCGGAGGGGCCACCGCGGCGGGGGTTCGTACCGTCCTCAGCCGGTCGCGCGCACCAGCACGTAGCCGGCGACCGCAAGCAACAGCACAGCAAACGCGCGGGTGAGCTGCGCGCCGCTGACCCGGTCCGCTACGCGCTTGCCTGCGAAGGACCCGATAATGGCGGCCAGGGTGAACGGCACGATGACGGCCCAGTGGAAGCTCTCGTGCCCGGTGCGGGCGAGCAGCGCGACGCCGGAGTTCAGGCTGATGATGAGCAGTGAGGTACCGACGGCGGTCGGCATCTCGTACTTCAGGCTCAGCACCAGTGCGGGCACGATGATGAAGCCACCGCCGACCCCGAGGAAGCCGGTCAGGAAGCCCACGACCAGACCGGCGACCACGACACGAAGGGCAACGGCCACCGACAACTTCGGCGACGCAGTGCCGACGGTGATGGCGGGGCGCGCGGTGGTCAGGGTCGACCGCGGTCGACCCTGACGCAGCGCGGCGGCCTGCTCGTCCAGGGTAGCCGGCGAACCGCCCCGGGGCTCGTCGTCCTCGGGATGGGTGTGGACCATCGTCTTGGCGAGCATCGCGGCCGCCGCGACAATCATCAGGGTCGCGAAGCAAACGAGCAGCACGTTCGGGTCGACCCGGGCGTTCAGCGCCGTCCCGGCGAACGAGGCCGCCACCCCCGCCACACCGAAAGAAACCCCGGCGCCCCAGCGGACCCGACCGGCCCGGGCGTGCCCAAACGAGGCCACCCCGGCGGCGATCCCGACGATCACCAGGCTCCCGGTCGTGGCGGCGCGGGCGCTTTCCCCCACCGCGTAGACCAGGACCGGAACGGTGAGGATCGACCCGCCACCCCCGAGCGCGCCCAGGGTCAGGCCGATGAGCAGGCCGAGCCCGACGGTGAGCACAAGGGTCACAGCAGGCTCACTTCACGACCCCGGGCGCGCCGCCGTCGACGACGACCGGCAGTCCCGCGGCGTCCCACGCCTTCATGCCGCCGACGATGTTGGTGACGTAAAGGCCCGCGGCGCCGAGCTGCGCAGCAGCCTTACCAGAGCGGTTCCCGGTACGGCACATCGCGATCACGGGCCGGTCGGTGGGGACCTGGCTCGGCTCCAGGGCACTGAGCGGCAGGTGACTGGCCTGCGGGGCCCGGCCGAGCGCCCACTCGTCGGCCTCGCGGACGTCGATCATGTACGCCTCGCCGGACCCGATTTGGCGGGCGGCCTCGTGGACGTCGATCTCCGGGACGATGGGGGGGACGGGGGTGCTCATGCGGAGCTCCTTGTGGTCTTGGGACGGGGATGTGGTGCGGTCAGGCGCTGGCCGCCGAGGGCGATGTGCGGGCCGTTGCTGGGGCTGACGGAGGCCGTGAGCATGAAGCGATCCCCGCGCACGAGGGTCTGTCGCCACTCGACCGGGACACCGCCGGCGCACGAAGTGCGATCGATGGCCAGCAGTGCGACGCCGGCAACGATCTGCAAACTGCGGCGCTCGGCCGTCGACCCGACGACGGCGCGGATCTGCTCGTGCCCACCGGACAGCCGGATCCCGCAACGGATGGCGAGCTCGCCGTACAAGGAAGTATGGGTGAAGTCGGCCTCGAGAAGCGGGCGGGCGATCTCGGCCGGCAGCCAGACCCGGTCCAGGGCCAGCGGTTCGCCGCCGGCGAGGCGCAGCCGCTCCAGGAACAGCAGCGGGGTGGACTCCTCCAAGCCCAGCCGGGTGGCGACGGTCCCGTCCTGGGTCAGCTCGAGGCGGCGGACGTCGCTGCGCTGCTCGGTGCCGCGCGCCTCGACCGAGGAGAACAGGCTGTACAGCGCACCGAGGGGCTGGGCGAACTGCGGTTGTGGCACGAGCCTTGGGGCTCGTCCGCGTTCTGCGGTGACCAGTCCCTCGCTCCGGAGCCGCCGCAGGGCCTCGCGCACCGTCTGACGGCTCACGGCGTACTGCACGACGAGGGCGTTCTCGGCCGGGAACGACCCGGTGAACTCCCCGGTGTCGAGCCGTCGGCGCAGGTCGGCGTCGAGCTGCGCCCACAGCGGCAGCGGGCTCCGGCGGTCCAGGACCATCGGCCCGATGTGCGGCGGTGTCGTCATCTGGCCCCCTTGCCATCTAAAGTCCTGGATGAGAATGTACGGATGTTCGACCCTGACGGCAAGGTCGGGCCGGCGCGCAACCGCAGGAGGCCCCGTGCAGGTAGTCACGATCGAGACCCCCGAGCTGGGGGACCGCAGCTACGTCGTCGGTGAGGGCGGCCGCGGGAGCGAAGCCGTGGTCGTCGACCCCCAGCGCGACCTGGACCGGGTGGAGGCAGTCCTGGCCGAGCGGGGCTGGAGGTGCGTGCTGGTCCTCGAGACGCATCTGCACAACGACTACGTCACGGGCGGGCTGGCTCTGGCCCGCCGTACCGGCGCGACCTACGCGGTGCAGGGCCGGGAGGAGGTCGCGTTCGAGCGGTGCGCGGTGCACGACGGCGACGTTCTGACGGTCGGCTCGTTGGAGGTCTGGGTGATCGAGACGCCCGGCCACACCGAGAATCACGTCTCCTACCTGATCGGCCACCACGGCCAGCCCACGGCGCTCTTTTCCGGTGGCTCGCTACTGTTCGGTGCGGTCGGGCGCACCGACCTCGTCGCCCCCGACCGGACCGTGCACCTGACCCACGCGCAGTACCACTCGGCCCGCAAGCTCGCCCACCTGCCTGACGACGCGGCGCTCTACCCGACGCACGGCTTCGGGTCCTTGTGCTCGGCCGGCGGGAGCAGCGGCGCGACCGCCAGCACGATCGGCGACGAGAAGCGCGTCAATGTCGCCCTCACCGAGCCTGACGAGGAGCGCTTCGTCACCGACCTCATCGCAGGGCTCACGGCCTACCCGGCGTACTACTCGCACATGGGCGCGCGCAACGCTGCCGGCCCGGAGGGGGCCGACCTGTCTGCCCCCGAGCCGGTTGACGCCGACGAGGTCGGGAAGCGCATCGCCGCCGGCGAGTGGGTCGTGGACCTTCGCGACCGGACCGCCTACGCCGCAGACCACCTCGCCGGCAGCATCGGGGTGGCCCTCGATCCGCTGTTCGCGACCTATCTGGGATGGCTCATCCCCTGGGGTACGCCGCTGACGCTGCTTGGTGAGAGCCCCGAACAGATCAACGACGCCCAGCGCCAGCTCGTCCGGATCGGCATCGACCGACCGGCGGGTGCCGCGACCGGCACGCCCACAGAGCTCGCCGGCCGCACCGAGATCCGCGGCTACCCGCAACGCACCTTCACCGACCTTGCCGCCGCCACGCACCCGACCGTCCTGGACGTCCGCAGAGACGACGAGCGCGCGGGCGGCAGCATCACCGGATCCGTTCACATCCCCCTGCACAGCCTGCTCGCCCGGATGGACGAGGTCCCGAGCGGCCAGTTCTGGGTGCACTGCGCCGCCGGGTTCCGCGCCAGCATCGCCGCCAGCCTGCTCGACCGTGCCGGCCACGACGTCGTTTTCATCGACGACGACTGGGAGCACGCCGCCGCCGCCGGCCTCCAGATCACCTGACCCCCCCGCTTCACCATCACGAGGCACCGCCGAGCAGCCCTTCGGCACCCACGACGACCGGCCGCTATGGGCTCTGGTCGGTGGGGGCTGCGGCCGATCAACGAGAGCCTCTGGTGGCTAGCTTCAGTCGTTGTAGGGGAACGACATGACGATCCGAGTGCCTGTTGGGTGCGCCCCTGTGACGAAAACGGTGCCGCGGTGCCGAGCAACGATGTCGTGGACGATAGCCAGGCCGAGTCCGGCGCCGCCGGCTTCCCGGGAACGCGATGGGTCGAGGCGGGTGAATCGCGCGAAGACGGCTTGCCGTTGGTCTTCAGGGATTCCAGGTCCGTCGTCGGCGATGACGAGCACCGTGGTGCCGGCGCTCTCGTGGAGCTCGAACGCGACGGTGGTGGTCGCGTACCGCTCCGCGTTGCTGACGAGGTTGGCGATAGCCCTGGCCAGTTGGTGAGGGTCTCCGGTGACCCGGCCAGCTGAAACGGCCTGAACATCGGTCTGCACCTGACCGCGGGCCCTGAGCCGCGATGCCTGTTCGAGAACGAGGTCGTCGAGGTCGACGGTGGTGTCCGGCCGCGGGTGGACGCCGGATTCGGAGCGGGCAAGAAATAGCAGGTCGTCGACGAGCTGCTGGAGCTCCTTGGTGTCGGTGAGGAGCTCGCGGTAGGACTCCTCCGGGGGCACTGATGCGGGATAGCTGAGACTGACCTCCAGAGCAGATCGGATTCGGGTGAGGGGGCCACGAAGTTCGTGGGAGGCGTCGGCGACGAACTGCCGCTGGCGGTCCGTGGCTTGTTGGACACGTTCAAGCATCGCGTTCATGGTGCGCGCCAGGCGGCTGATCTCGTCGTCCCGGGGCTGCACAGGAACCCGCCGGTGCAGCTCGGCGCCGGTGATGCTGGCCACCTCGGAGCGGATGAATTCGACGGGGCGGAGCACGCGACCGGTGAGCCACCACACCAAGGCAGCGAGCAGGGCGAGGACGATGGGGATGGCGACGGCGAGGGAGGTTCTCAGGATGTTGACGCTCTCTTTGACGTCATCGAGGTTCTTGCCGAGCAGCAGGGTCCTCGAGCCGGCAGCGGAGGAGACCGGACGGGCGTAGATCCGGTAGTCGTGGGAGCTCAGCGGCACGTGCGACACGGTCCGGAAGACCGGTGATGCGTGGGGGGCGAGCCCCGCCGCTACCGCTGGGAGGGCTGCCACGTTGGCGCTGGACGCAACCACGCCGCCGTTCGAGTCGAGCAGTTGGAGGAAGGAGTCCTCCCGGTCTCCCTCGCCGGGCAGCACCGTCCCTGCGGGTTTACGTGCGACCGCCTCCTGCACATTGTCGGCTCGCTGGACCAGGGCCTCGTCCACGCCTCGGGTCAGGAGGTGCTGCTGGGAGGCGACCAGCGCGATCGCACTTGCCAGCAGCACTAGCGCGACCAAGGCCGTGGCGAGCAGCGTCAGGCGGGAGCGGAGCGTCGCTGCCCTGGCCCGACCGGCGTGACGGGGCATCACGAGCTTTCGACGAGCCGGTAACCGGCGCCTCGTACGGTTTCGATATCCGCCCTGGCATACGGCTCGTCGATCTTCAGGCGAAGCCGCCGCACATACACCTCGACGATGTTCGGATCCCCCTCGAAGTCGTACTCCCACACTCCATTGAGGATCTCCAGCTTGGAGACCACCAGGCCGGTGCGTCGCAGCAGGAACTCAAGGACCGAGAACTCCCTGGCTGTGAGGCCGATCTCGGTCTCACCGCGCCAACACCGATGCCGGGCTGGGTCCAGTCGCAGGTCACCGAGTTGGATCGGAGCCGGGGCACCTCCGGTGGTGCGGCGTAGCAGGGCCCGGAGCCGGGCGATGAGGACTGGAAAGGAGAACGGTTTGGTGAGGTAGTCGTCGGCGCCGGAGTCGAGCGCCTGGGTCTCGTCGATCTCGCCGTCCTTCGCGGTGAGGACAAGGATCGGGGTCCAGTTGCCCTGGTCGCGCAGCTTGCGGCTGATCTCGAAGCCGTTGTAGCCCGGCAGCATGAGATCCAAAACGAGCACGTCGTAGTGGTACTCGGTCGCCTTCCAGAGACCTTCCAGACCATCGAAGGCGACATCGACCGAGAAGCCCTCAGCGTCGAGGCCGCGTTTGACCGTCGCCGCGATCCTTCGGTCATCCTCGACCAGCAGGACCTTCACGGCCGTGTCCCGTCGCCCCAGGCGGACCCCGCGCTCGGCGTCATGGATCCATGGTGCGCGGCCGCGTTCACGTGCGTGCCCACAGGGGCTTCGCCTCCTTCCCCACTCCGGTTGCTGCGTTCATGGTCTCCCACGGCGCCGCCGTTGTGTCGCCTATTCGTCGCGCAGGAGTTCGGTGGGCTTGAGGCGACTGATCAGGACGGCGGCAGCGAGCGCGGACAGCACCGTTGCCCCGAGCACCAGTGCTGCCAGCACAGAGAGCTCGGGTCCAGGTACCCGCAGGGGCGGCGCAAGCGTGAAGATCGGCCGAAGGACCTGCACGAACTGTGAGGCCATCACGATCCCGACACCTAGCCCGATCCCTGCGCCCAGGATCGCGGAGATACCTGATTCGGCCAGGACCAGCCTGCGGATCTCGTGGCTGTGCAGACCCTGGGCGCGCAGCGTGACGTACTCCCGGCGACGCTGCATCAACAACCCGAACACGAACATCGCGGTGGCTGTGGCGGCCATCAGGAACGTGAAGAACGAGTTGAGCTGCAAGAGGCCACGGACGTTCAGGGCCGTCAGGCTGGACTGGTCCTTGTCCAGGCTTACGGCGGAGGTCTGGACATCGAAGGCACGCCCGAAACCCGGCAGCCGGGCGAGTGATTGCACGGCGCGGGCCAACCCCGTTTTGCTTCGATCGGTGGCAGCGACCAGGAAGTAGTCGGCTCCCATGAGACCGGTCACCTGCTGGTAGTAGTCGAGGTTCGCGACGAGGTCGGTGCCCTTGGGTGCGCCCGGGAACTGCGTGAACAGTCCCAGGACCGTCATGGCCTTGCGGGTCTGCTGATCGGTACCGCGGCCGAACAGGACATGTGCCTGGTCACCCACCTGGAGCTTGAGTCCTTGGGCGAGCGCAGTGTTGACCAGCACACCGTTGTGGTTGTCCCGCAGCGCGGCCATCATCTTCCCGGCCGAACTGCCGGTGAAGATCGAGTCCTGCAGGGCGGCGACGGAGGGGTAGCTGCGTGGGTTGATCGCGGCCAGGCTCGCGACGTCTTCGTTGGAGTCGCTGGTGAGGACCGCGTTCTGCGGCGAGAACACGACCGCTGCCGATCCCGATGCACCCGGGACGGCGAATTGCCCAGCCAGGCTGGTCGGGTGTGCGCTGCCGCTGGTGGGGTTCGGGGTCAGTCTGATGTCGGCGCCGACCAGGAAACGGGCGTCGGCGACCTTGGCCTTGTCGTAGACGGTGGCGAAGCAGGCGAGCATGGTGCCCAGGGCGACGACGAGTGCGACCGTCACGACCCCGCCGGCCACGGCGCCCAGCCTCCGGGTGACGCTGCGCCAGAGCACTCCGGACAGTAGTCCGCGAAAGCCAGCCGCACGCCGACGGGAGGCCGCCCGCGCGGTGACCTCTTGGATTGCGTGGGCAATCAGAAGGGTGCCCGCCAGCCACGCAACGATCGGAGCGACTAGCAGCTGCAGCGGCAAAGAAACCGACTGGCCGGAGTAGACAGAGCCAGCTGGTGCGTCGAAAGCGCCGAGCTGCAGGGCGATCAGTTGGCCGGCGAGCGCGCCGGCGAGCGCGAGAAGCTCGAGCTGGAGGCGTCGCGAACCCACCGTGGTGCGGCGGGAGATGGCCGCGAGGTCCTGCTTGATCTCCTGGGAGATCAAGCGCCTGCCCGGCTCGTAGAGCGCGAACGCGGTCACCAGCATCCCACCGACGACCCCGATGGTCGCGGACTGGACCAGGGCGCCGGTCGAGGCCTCGAACAGCACGGACGAACCGAGCAGGACAAGCACGGTGGTGAAGCCAAGGGCCGTGCCGAACAGCGCACCGATACCGGCAAGCGCAACCGTTCGGAGCCCGAGCAGCCGCAGCAGGTGGCTGCGATTGGCTCCGCGCACCCGCAGGAGCGCGGTTTCGCGACGTTGCGCGGCGGCGAGCAGCGTTCCCGCGTAGGCGGTCAGGATGGCGGCCAGGATGGCACCTGGCAGGCCGAGGAAGATGAACATCTTCTTCGCGATCCGCGCGTCGCCCCGGGCGACCAGCAAGGTGTTGGAGATGTTGTCGATCAGGTAGTCCTGCCCGGGGGCCACAGCAGTCACGGACTTGGCGACGCGTTGGGTCTGCGCCACCGCGGTCGCCGGGTCGGCGTTGAGGTTTTTGCGGTCGAGCAGGATGTCGAGTTCCTCGAACGGGAGGCTGGTGACCCGGGAGTCGCGGGCCGCGACAGCAGCCTCGAACGCCGTCGCTATCCGGGTGGCGTAGACGTCGAGACTCACCACCACCGTGTACGGGACGTAACGGAAATCCTCGAGATGGCTCGGTTCGCGGCTCTCGAACAGCGGTCTGGCGCCCGTCAGGTCGGTGATCCCGCTCACCGGCAAGGTCAGCGGCTTGGCGGGGGCGGGCAGGGTCAGGGTCACCAGATCGCCCGTACCGAGCTTCAAGGCACGGGCGGTCTCGGCGCTGATCAGCACGCCGTCCTTGTTGCGGGCCCCGGACAGGATCTTGATGCTGCGGTAGTTCGCCAGGTAGTCCTTGTCGAACGCGAAGAGCTTGACCCCACCAGGGACGCTGACTCCGTTCGCAGAGAGGGCCCCTGGTGGAAGGTCGACGAAGACCAGCGAGTTGGCGGCCTTGACGCCGGGCAGCCGACCGACCGTGGCCGCGAGCGCCGTCAGTGGCGTCGGCCTGGGCGCGTTCGCCCGCGCCGGGGTCTCTGCCTCGCGCGAGGCGACACTTGCCTGTACAGCCACGGCTGCGGTCGCCGGAACGGCTTGGGCCGAGGTCAGTCGGTAGCTGATCTGACGTGACTGCGCAGGCGCGACGGTACCGATGTTCAACCCGGTGCCGGCGCTGCCCTGCGAAAGCGGGATACCGCCGACATCAGCCACAGCCTTGCCATCGAGGATGGTCGAGCCTGGCACGTAGGTGAAGGGCGAGCCCGGGCTGTCCCGAATGACGACCTCGTTGGCCGGCGCGAGCCCACCGTTGGTCAGCGTCAGGGTCACGCGCGTCGTCCCGCCTGCTGCGAGTGTCTGGTCGCTGAGCGTTCGGTCAAGCCTGACGCCGCCGCCAAGCGGCGCCGTCAGAACCCGCTGCAGGTCCAGGGTCAACGGCGTCACGGCTCGCTTGGTCATCGACGCGCCGGAGCCATCGATGAAAAAAAGCACCGCGGAGAACAACCCCACCCCGACCACCACACCCACCAAGGACGCGAGCGTCCGGCGGGGGTTGCGCAGCAGGTCCTTCCACACGAAACCCGTCAGCGTCATGACCGCAGCTCGCGGGCGCCGGTCACGCGGCCGGCTGACAGCTCGACCACAACGTCCATCCGTTCCGCCACAGACCGTTCGTGGGTCACGACCACCAGCGTGTTCGCCATGTCCTTGTGCAGCCTCAGAAGCAGGCTCACCACCTTCTCCGAGCTGGTTGTGTCCAGCGAGCCGGTCGGCTCGTCCGCAAGCACCACACTCGGCGAATGGATGAGCGCTCGCGCCACCGCGACGCGTTGCCGCTGACCCCCGGACAGCTGATCGGGGAAGCGGTGTCCAAGCGAGCCGACGTCCAGCGCCGCAAGTAGGTCCTGGGTACGACTGGGTTCGTCGGCCAGGCCCGCCAGGACAGCCTGCAGGCCAACGTTCTCGGTGACGGTGAGAAAGGGCTGCAGGTTGTCGGCCTGGAACACGAACCCCAACGCGCGGCGGCGAAGAGCAGCGCGCTGCTGGTCCGGCATCGCCGAGACCAGGTCGGTGCCGATCCACACCTCACCCGCTGTGGGGAGCTCGAGCCCACCCAGGATGCCAAGCAACGTCGACTTTCCGCACCCGCTGGGACCGACGATCGCCAGACTCCCGCCGGGCGGGACTGACAACGACACGTCGCAAAGGGCGAGCACCGGGCCCAAGGACGTCTGGTAGGTCATGCTCACGCTGCGGACGTCCAGGCGCGCTCCCGCCGCCGGGGGTCCGTCGGCCGCCGGAACGCTGTGCCCGGTGCTGACGGTCATGCTGCGTCCTGCAAGCGTCCCTCGACCAGCCGCACGACCCGCGACCCTAGAGCCGCCACGTCCTGGCTGTGGGTCACCAGCAGCACCGCGAGGTCCTGCTCACGGCAGGCCCGCTGGAAGGTGCCCATCACGAGCAAGGCAGTGGTCGAGTCGAGCTGACCGACGGCTTCGTCAGCGAGCAGCAGGTCAGGTGAGTTCACCAACGCCACCGCCAAGGCAACGCGCTGGGCCTCGCCGCCCGACAGGCGCCGCGGCAGGTGATCCGCGCGGTCTGCCACACCGACCTGCGCCAGCAGGGCGGCGACCCTGGCCGGTGGACAGTCGGACCCGGCGAGTCGGGCCGCCATCGCAACGTTCTCGGCCGCGGACAGGAACGGCAGCAAGTTCCCCGACTGCAGCACGATGCCGACCCGGGTGGCGCGCAGATGCGCCCGTTTGGTGTCCGACAGCGCTGCGAGGTCCTGGCCGTCGAAGCGGACCTGGCCGGAGTCAGGCCGCATCAAACCGGCGATCAGCGAGATGATGGTCGACTTCCCGCAGCCTGACGGGCCTACCAGGCAGGTGATCTCACCTCGATAGAGCTGAAGATCGAGGTTCTCAAAGACGCGCGTCGTCTCTGCCGGGCTGCGGTAGGCCTTGGAAACGCCATGCAGGCTGACCAGAGGCTTTCTGCTGGGCGACGGGTTTTCGCTACGGGACGCCATCACGGCGTCCGAGACGCCTTCGCCTTGCCGAACACCTTCGGCCACTCCTTCGCCGCCTGGGCGTCAATAAGCAACGCCTCGGCGGTGGCCTCGGTCAGCCCGTCGGCGCTGAGCTGCGTGACGTTTATGAGACGTTCGATGTCCTCGTGCCGGCTCGCCGCGAGTGGCTCGTTACGAATCTGCCCTACTCCACTGACGTAGTACTTGAACTCGTTGTTGAGGGCCTTCCGCTTGCCCTCCTCGACCACCAGGACATCGTTGAAGCAACGGTAGGGCTCACACTCCTTGGCCTGCATCTTGGCCACTCTGGCCGCATCACCGTCCTCTCCCTTCGGTCTCGCGATCGACCACGGCGCAGTCTTCAGGGTCGGGTTGCCCGGCATCAAGGTGCCGCCCTTCGCCCCTTCCACCCCGTGCATCCACACCTCGTCGACCGCCACGAAACGACCCGCCTCGAACTGCTCGGTAGCCCCTCCCAGGACCCACACCGCACCGTCCTTGTCCAGTGCGAAATAGTCCAGCGACTGTTGTACTACCTCTCCGGCAGCCACCGAATGGTCGTAGGACAGAACCGCCTTGACCCCGTTGATCACCCGTACGGCATCCGTGATGGTCACCACGACCTTGTTCGGAACCTGGCGATTGCCGACCAGGGTGGTGCCCTCACGAAGCCACTGCATACCCGGCTTGAGAGGGAACCACGGGTTGCCCACGCCCCGGGGGTCCACGAAGTTCGTGGGATCGAACGCCGCCTCCGTGAACTTCTGCGGCGTCGAGTTGCCCTTGGCCCCCAGGCCGCACCCGGCCGTGAGCAACGACGCCGCCACAGCCAGAACCATCAGCTTCGACCTGATCGCAGGGACCGAGATTGCGTTGTTCATGTCGAGCTCCTCAGCAGCGTGGCCCGCTGAATGCGACACCTGACAGCCAGTGTCGAGTCCGCTGCTGAACCTGACCTGAAACGCCATCGCCTCGATTGACGAGCGGGTCGACGAGGTCGAGGCCCGCCGCCTCTACGTTCGAGAGCTACCGGGGCCAGCGCCCGCTGCGCTGCCTAGGAGAGGCTGTCCAGGGCGGCCATTTCCTGCGCGGCGAGCTCGAAGTCGCCGACGTCGGCGTTGCTGGCTATCCGCTGTGGATCCACTGACTTCGGAATCACGACCGTTCCGTGCTGCAGATGCCATCGGATGATGACCTGCGCGGGG
>JANLPD010000275.1:0-5250 GCA_031367045.1 Frankiales bacterium
GATGAGGACATCCGCGGGATCGACCAGGTAGTGATCATCGGCTGCGGCTCGTCCTACCACTCCGGCCTGGTGGGCAAATACGCGATCGAGCGCTGGTGCCGGCTGCCCGTGCACGTCGAGATGGCCTCGGAGTTCCGCTACTCCGACCCGGTCATCGGGCGCAGCACCCTGGTCATCGCGATCAGCCAGAGCGGCGAGACTGCCGACACCCTCGAGGCCCTGCGGCACGCGCGCGCCCAGATGGCTTGGGTGCTCGCTGTGACCAATACCGTCGGGTCGACAGTGAGCCGCGAGAGCGACGCGGCCTTCTACACGCGCAGTGGCCCGGAGGTCGCGGTCGCGTCGACGAAGGCCGTTATCGCGCAATTAGCAGCGATGTACGTCGTCGGGCTCTACCTCGCCCAGGTCCGTGGCACCCGTGACCCCGATGAGGTCCGCGCCCACCTGCGCGACCTGCAGTCCATCCCGGACCTCGTGCAGGAGGTGCTGGACCGCATGGAGCCGGTGCGCGAGCTCGCGCGCTCGCTCAAGGACGAGCAGCGGGTGCTGTTCCTCGGCCGCCACGTCGGCTACCCGATGGCCCTGGAGGGTGCGCTCAAGCTCAAGGAGCTGGCCTACGTCAGCGCTGAGGGCTTCCCCGCCGGGGAGATCAAGCACGGCCCGATCGCGCTCATCGAGGAGGGCACGCCGGTCGTCGTCATCGCGCCCCGGCACGCCCTGCAGGCCAAGCTCATCAACAACGTCCAGGAGGTCCGCGCGCGCGGGGCCAGGACCATCGTCATCGCGACCGACGGGGACGAGTCGGTGACGCCCTACGCCGACACGGTCATCCGCATCCCGGACACCAAGTCGCTGCTGACGCCGTTGCTGACGATCGTGCCGATGCAGGTGCTGTCGGCCGAGCTTGCGCGGGTCCGGGGGCTCGACGTCGACCAGCCACGCAACCTCGCGAAGTCGGTCACGGTCGAGTAGTGGCCGTCGTCGGGGTGGGGATCGACGTGGTCGACATCGCCCGCCTCGAGCGCGCCTTGTCGCGGACGCCGACGCTGGCGCAGCGGCTCTTCACCGACGGCGAGCGGTCCCGCCCGCTCGCGTCGCTCGCGGCCCGTTTCGCGGCGAAAGAGGCTGTTGCCAAGGCACTTGGCGCCCCGAGCGGCCTGCGCTGGCTCGACGCCGAAGTCGTCGTCGAGCAAAGCGGGCGGCCGCGGCTCGTCCTGCACGGCGGCGTGGCGCAGGAGGCAGCGTCGCAGGGGATCCTTACGTGGCACCTGTCGCTGTCGCACGACGCGGGCATCGCGACTGCCGTCGTGGTGGCCGAGTCGTGATCCGGGCCCACCAGGTGGCGACGGTCCGCGAGGCCGAGCGGCAGCTGATGGCGGTGCTGCCCCCCGGCACCCTCATGCAGCGGGCGGCGACCGGGCTGACGGTTGCCTGCGCGCAGCGGCTCGGCGGGGTCTACGGCAGCCGCGTCGTGCTGCTCGTGGGCGGCGGTGACAACGGCGCCGATGCGCTCTGGGCCGGCTCGCAGCTGGCCCGCCGAGGGGCGCTGGTCACCGCGGTGGCGACCGGCCGACCGGTCGCGGACGCCCTGGCGGCCCTGCTGCGTGCCGGCGGACGGGTCGGGACCGCGGCGGCGCTCGACGACGCGGACCTGGTGGTGGACGGCCTCGTCGGGATCGGCGGGACCGGCCCGCTGCGGCCGGCGGCCGCCTGGCTGGCCGGGCAGGCGGCCGGTCCACACGTCGTCGCGGTCGACCTGCCGCGCGGCGTCGACGCCGACACGGGCGCCGTGCACGGGGTCGCGGTGCGCGCGGGGCTGACCGTGACGTTCGGGACGGTGAAGCCTGGTCTGCTGCTCGGCGAGGGGCGGCTGCGCGCGGGTACGGTGCAGCTCGTCGACATCGGTCTTGCCCTGCCGCCACCGGCTCTTGAGGCGCTGGACCCGCTGGACGTGGCCCTGCTGCTGCCCGCGGGTGAGGCGGCCAGCGACAAGTACAGCCGCGGGGTGGTCGGGGTGGCGGCCGGGTCCGCGACGTACACGGGGGCAGCGGTGCTCGCGGTGGGAGCGGCAGTGCGCGCCGGCGCCGGCATGGTCCGGTTCGCCGGGGACTCGCATGCCGCCGAGCAGGTGCGTACCCGCTGGCCCGAGGCAGTGGTCACGCAGGCGCGTGGCGCGGCCGTCGTCGATGCCGGGCGGGTGCAGGCCTGGGTCGTCGGCCCGGGGCTCGGCACGGACGAGGAGGCCGCCAAGACCGTGCAGGCGGTCCTCGCGCAGGACGTGCCAGTGCTCGTCGACGCCGATGCGCTGACCCTCTGTGCGGAGCACCCGCAGTGGCTACGGCACCGGTCCGCGCCGACGCTGCTGACGCCGCACGACAGGGAGTTCGCGCGCTTCGGCCGCGACGTCGGAACCGACCGGCTCGGTGCCGCGCGTTGGCTCGCCAGCGAGCTTGACGTCGCCGTGCTGCTCAAGGGAGATGCGACGGTGGTGGTGGCGGGCGGGCGGGCCCGGGTTGGCACCACCGGTTCGCCGCTGCTGGCGACCGCCGGCAGCGGGGACGTGCTGTCCGGAGCCACGGGCGCACTGCTGGCCCAAGGGCTCGACGTCCTTGACGCGGCCAGCGTCGCCGTGCACCTGCACGGCCGGGCCGGCGTGCTGTCGGCCAACGGAGCGTCGACGAGCGCGTCGGCGCTGCTCGAGGCGTGGCCGGATGCGGTGCGTGAGGCGCGGGCTGGGACAATGGCCAGGTGAGGAGCGAGGCGCGCGTCGACCTGTCGGCCATCCGCGACAACGTTCGCGTGCTCAGAGAGCGGGCTGCCGGGGGTGCCCAGGTGATGGCGGTCGTGAAGGCCGATGGCTACGGCCACGGTCTGGTGCCGAGCGCGCACGCCGCGGTCGAGGGTGGGGCGGCCTGGCTCGGGGTTGCCTTTGTCGAAGAAGCGCTCGCCGTGCGCGCGGCCGGCATCACGACCCCCATGCTGGCCTGGCTCTTCGGCGCCGATGAGGACCTCGCCCCCGTCGTGGCCGCCGGCGTCGACCTCGGCGTCTACAGCCTGGCTGAGCTGGTCAGGGCGCAGGAGGCGGCGCACCGGACGGGACGCACCGCGCGGCTGCACCTCAAGGTCGACACCGGGCTGTCCCGTGGCGGTGCGACCCTTGCCGCCTGGCCCGACCTGTGCGCGGCCGCAGCCAAAGCAGAGGCCGACGGATCGGTCAGCGTGACCGGGCTGTGGAGCCATTTCGCCTTCGCCGACGGGGGACCGGACCACCCGACCAACGGCCGGCAGGCCGTCGTCTTCGCCGAGGCGCTGGAGGTTGCCGCGGCCACGGGGCTTGCGCCTGAGGTCCGCCACCTGGCCAACTCCGCGGCGACCTTGACGGCGCCGGGCACGCACTACGACCTGGTGCGACCGGGGGTGGCTGTCTACGGGCTCAGCCCGGTGCCCCAGCTAGGTGCCCCCGGCGACTTCGGGCTGCGCCCCGCCATGACGCTCGCCTCGACGGTCGCGCTCACCAAACAGGTCCCCGCGGGAAGTGGCGTGAGCTACCTGCACCGCTACACGACGCCGTCGGAGACGACCCTCGCGCTGGTCCCGCTCGGCTACGCCGATGGCGTCCCGCGCGGCGCCACCAACGTCGTCGAGGTGCTGCTCGGCGGCGTCCGCCGCAGGATCGCCGGAACCGTCTGCATGGACCAGTTCCTTCTCGATGTCGGGCAGGCCGGTGCTGGGGAGGTCGAGGTGGGCGACGAGGTGCTGCTGTTCGGTCCCGGCGACAACGGCGAGCCGACGGCCCAGGACTGGGCGGACTGGCTCGGCACCATCAACTATGAGGTGGTCACCCGCATCGGCGCCCGCGTCCCGCGCAGCTACCGGGGCGGGAGTGCATGAGCCGCGCCCGCACGGCCGGCGTCCTTGGCGCCGTCGCCGGTGTCGTCGTCGCGGGGGCCGCCGCCGGCCTCGTAGCCGAGCGCTACGTCGTCGGGCGCTCGCGGCTGCGTCCCGACCCCGAAGCGCGCGAGCCCTTCTTCGCCCTGCCCGCCGACCGGGTCCGCCGCGTCGTGGCGGACGACGGGGTGCCGCTGCACGTGGAGGAGGTCGGGCCGGCGGATGCCGCACTGACCGTCGTCTTCTGCCATGGCTACACCCAGGAGCTCGCCTCGTGGCACTACCAGCGCAAGGCGCTCGCCCAGGACAACCCCGGCAAGCTCGTCTTCTGGGACCACCGCTCGCACGGCAAGAGCGGTCGCAGCACAGCCGCGCACTCCACGATCGAGCAGCTCGGGCGCGACCTGCACGCCGTTGTGCAGGCCACCGCGCCGCGCGGCCGCGTTGTCCTGGTCGGCCACTCCATGGGCGGTATGACGATCATGGCGCTGGCCGAGCAGCACGCCGAGCTGTTCGGCACCCGGGTCGTCGGGGTCGCCCTGATCGGCACCAGCACGGGCTTGCTGGCCGAGGTGGCGTTCGGGTTGCCAGCCGTGCTCAGGCCGGTCGCGCGAAGGGCCGTCCCGTTGCTCACGCGGGGTATGCGGAGCCGGCCCGCCGCCTTCGAGCGCGGCCGCCGGCTGGGCACCGACCTCGCCTTTGTCATTTCCCGGCGCACAGCCTTCGGCTCCGGCGATGTCAGCCCCTCTCTCGTGGAGTTCGTCGAGCAGATGACGGCCCGCACTCCGGTAGACGTCATCGCGGAGTTCGCGGAGACCTTCCTCGCCCACGAAAAACGCGCCGCGCTCGGTGTCCTTGGCCGGGTCGAGACCCTCGTGCTGGCCGGCAACAAGGACGTCATCACACCGGTCGACCACTCGCGCGCGATCGCTGCTGAGATCACCAGTGCCCATCTGGTCGTTGTGGAAGGCGCCGGCCACATGGTGATGCTCGAGCGCGCTCCGCTGGTCACGCTGCACCTGCGCGCACTTGTGCGGCGCGCGACCCGGCTGGCCCAGCGCTCCGCGTGAGCCGGTCAATCCGGGTGGGCCGGTCACTCCTGCAGGGTCGGGCGCCGGACGCGGTCGCCCTCGAGATCCGCGCGGCGGCCTATGCCGCCGGCTCGTTGGACGAGCTCGCCGAGGCCGCGCGGTCCTGCACGGCCTGCCCCGAGCTGGTGGCGGCGCGTCGCAGGGTCGTCGTCGGTGAGGTGCCTGCGGGGGCTCGGTTGCTCGTCGTCGGCGAGGCGCCGGGGGCGCAGGAGGACCAGACCGGCCGGCCGTTCGTCGGCAGGAGCGGCCAGCTGCTCGACCGCGTCCTTGC
>JANLPD010000503.1:0-2481 GCA_031367045.1 Frankiales bacterium
GCGGGTGCCCCGGCCCGCTAGGATCGCGGGCGGAGGATTCGCCTAGTTGGCCTATGGCGCACGCTTGGAAAGCGTGTTGGGGGCAACCCCTCGCGAGTTCGAATCTCGCATCCTCCGCTCAACGACCAAGCCGGGGCTCAGTCGTCGTCGTCCTGCTCGCCTGGCGCGGTCAGGCGCACCACCTGTCCCGTCGTACCCGACAGCACGCCGGTCGTGTTGCCGAGGACGTAGAGCTCACCGCTGCGGTCCTGGGCCCAGCCGGTGACCGCGAGGCCGAGGCTGTCGCGTCCCTCGATGGCGAGCGACTGGACCTGCCCGCCGCGGGCCACGAAGAGCCGGCCGAGCGGCTGGGCGAAGGCGCGGGAGTAGTCACCGAACACGTAGTCGCCCTTGAGCGCGTCGATGTCGTGACCCCGGTAGACGAAACCGCCGACGATGGCGATGCCCTCACACGAGGTCGGGCCGCCAGCGGGGCAGCGGACCCCGCCGGGCGCGGTGTGGTCGTACTCAGCGACCGGGTCGGTCAGCCCAGCCGGCACGCCGGGGCTGTCGGCGGTCACGAAACCAGCGCCATCCCCGTTGTTGTCAAAGGCGAAGGTGCCTTCCTTGATCGGCCAGCCGTAGTTCTGTCCCGGCCGGACGACGTCGACCTCCTCGATGTCGGTCTGTCCGACGTCACCGGCGGTCAGTGCACCGGTCCGGCGGTCCAGCGACATCCGGTAGGGGTTGCGGAAGCCGTAGGCCCAGATCTCGTCGGCGCCGTCCCGGCCGACGAACGGGTTGTCCTGCGGGATGCCGTACTGCCCGTTGGCCGAGTTGTGCCCGCGTGGATCGATCCGCAGGATCTTGCCGAGGACATTGCCCGCAGCCAGGCTCTGCCCGTTGCCGCCGGCGACGTGGCCCGGGCCCTGGTCGTCCGCAGCGCCGCCGTCACCGACGGAGAGATAGAGCAGGCCGTCGCGGCCGAGGGCCAGGTCGCCACCGTTGTGGTTGAACTGCGGCTTGTCGATGCGCAGCAGCACCCGGCTGACGGGGTCGAAGGCGAGCGGGTGGTCCGACACGCGCCACTCACGCAGCACCATCTGGGAGTCTGCCGCAACACCGGCCGGCTGGGTCGAGAAGTCGGCTGGTTGGGAGGCATTCTCGTTGCCGAGCGTGTACGCGAGCCGGGCGTCGCCGCGGTTCGGGCCGAACGCGATGCCGAGCAGGCCGCGTTCGTCGTAGGCGAGACCGGGGATGACCTTGCCGAGGTTGCTGACGGCGAGGTTGGACAGGTCCGCGACCAGGCGCGGCGCGCTCGGGTGAGCAGCCCGGTCCTCGCCGGCGTCAACCGCCCAGATCTTGCCGCCCTGGTCGATGACGACGAGCCCGTGCTCGCGATCCGGCGCCGGCACCCCCCTGGTCGGGGAGACGAGCCCGGTCGCGACGACGTCGAGCCCGACCGTCGTACCACTGGCCGGAATCCCAGCCGGGATCGGGTCGGAGAGCCCGACCGACGGAGCGCTCCACGCCGCGCTGGCGCTCCATAGGGTGGTCGCGCAGGTCACCGCCACAAGGCTGGTCAGAAGGTTGCGTCGCATGGGTCCTCCAAGCATCGCGTCGGTCCGCCAGGGGCGGGGCGCGCCCAGCGGTTCTCGCTTCCGGTTACGCAGGCCGGACGGCGTGGCGTTCACCCGGGGACGGCATTCCACGGCGCCTACATCACCACCGACCCCACCGCCGACCCCGAACACGACCACGGACCCGGGCAAGGTTCACGCCACGCTCACGGGCAAGACTCCGCCGCCCGGGGGCAAGACAAGGCCCAGGCCAGCCGGCAAGAGTCCCTGCCGAGCGTTGCGGACTTCCTGAGACGACCTGGCTCCTAGCGGTCGAGCACACGATCAAGCCCGGCACGTTCGAGTCCTACCGGCGCAACGTGCGGCTGCCCCTCGCGGGGCGACCGCTGGGACGGAGGCTGCTGCAGGACGTCGGTGCTTGCGACCTCAACGCCCTCTACCGCGATCTGTTGGCAGGGGACCAGCAGCACCGCAAGCTCAGCCCCCGATCGATCGCGTACGTCGCCGCGATCCTGCACCGTGCGTTCCGCGACGCCGTTCGTTGGCAAGCCATCACCCGCAACCCCGCGGACGCCTCCGACCCTCCCCGCCCCGGAGCCAACGACCGAGCTGCGGACCTGGACCGCCGCGCAGCTGCGGGCCCTCCTCGACTCTGTGGCCGGCGACCGCCTCGGCGGCTGCTGGCGGCCGATGCCGGCGCTGCGCGGGGTGCGACCTACCTCAGCGCGCTCGGCGCAGCTCGTAGGACGTTTCCTGTCGTGGCCCGCCCTGAACGCTCACCCGCTCAAGCTCGCGAAGCCGACGGAGGCCAACTGTAACCAGCCCAGAGTTACATTTGGTCACATTTGCGAGTGGCGGTTGTGTTGGCCCGGCCATCGCCATGAGGGACCGTTGGCCTGGACGTACTCGCGCAGGGCTTTGC
>JANLPD010000300.1:0-2089 GCA_031367045.1 Frankiales bacterium
CGAGCAGCTGTGCACCCAAGCGACCGGCCATGCCTTCGGACTTGATGTGCGACTCGGCCGCGACATCTCCGCAGACCAGACAGGCAAACTTCGCGCCCCGACCTTGCTTCGGTGGGCTGGATGGCCCGGCGGCGTCGACTACTACTTCGAATGTCACGGCCCGTCCGACAACCACTGGCCGAAGCCAGGTTGGTCGTTCCTTCTTCTTGGAAAGCCAGTAACTACTTACCAGTGGCATTGTCGCGCCACAGCCCGGGTTCGGACATGTAGCTGTTCTGGCCCACAACCACGCAACCACGTCAGCTGTCGTGCCATCTGGCAACACGGCCCGGTGAGCTTCCCCTCGAACCGTGGAGGGTTCGGTTAAGCCGCGATGGCCTTGATGGTAGAGGTTTCCTCGAACTTGATGGGGGACTTCATGTCGGCGCTGCTGTGTCGCCGCCTGGCGTTGTAGAACTCGTCTACCCAGGCGCTGATGAGCTGCCTGGCCTCGTCCTTGGTGCGGAAGTGGTGCCGGCTCAGGACCTCCCACTCCAGGGTGGAGAAGAACGACTCAGCAGCAGCGTTGTCGAAGCATGACCCGACTCGGCCCATGCTCTGGCGGATGTGCAGACCGGCGCACAAGGTCGTGAAGTTGGTCGCCGTGTAGGTCGATCCGCGATCGGTGTGGAAAATGACACCGCGGATCTTCCCGGCTCCGCCGCGGACCGCGATGGCCATCTTGATCGCGTCCATCGCGAGCTCGGCGTTCGGGTGATCTGAGGTCGGCGCGGCGAGCAACCTGCGCGAGAACAGGTCGATCACGCTCGCCATGTAGAGCTTGCCCTCATCGGTCGGGACCTCCGTCATGTCCCCGACCCACCGCAGGTTCGGGGCGGCCGCGGTGAAGTCCCGCTTCAGCAGGTCCGGGAACTTCGGGGCCGTCCGGTCCTGTCGGGTCAGGCCGCGGTTGCGCCTGACCTTGCGGCCCCTCAAACCCTGTCGGCGCATCGAGTCCGCGACCGTGTTGACCGACACCCGCCACACCAGGTTGCTGTTCGACAGTGAGCACCCAGATGCCCTGTCTGGCACTGGATCTGACCCCCGGGCCGGGTCGGCGCTCGAGGCCCCAGCCTCGGCACTGACCACCTCACCCACAGGCTGGTCAGGCACCTCGTCGGCCGGGTCGCTGACCGCCTCGTCCGCGCCGGTGGTCAGCACAGGCAACGTCACCACCTGGCCGTCCTGGATCGCCGCAAGCTCAGGGTGCGGCAGCTCCGGATCGATCAGGTCCTCATAGACCCGCGGCGAACCGAACGTCGCCCCGGAGGCAGCGAAGGCCCCCCGGACCGCCTCATCGAGCAGCGCCCGGCGTTCACCCCGGACCGTGGTCGGGGCCTTGATCCACTTGTAGAACCAGGACTCGCTCACCGCCAGCAGCCGGCAGCTGAACGCGTGTGGCACTCGGTAGAAGGTCCTCTGGTCGGCGATGAAGCGCGCCACGCTCACTTCGTCGCCTCCTTTACCCACAGGACCACAGATCGCTTGAGGACATCCCGTTCCATCCGGAGCTCAGCGTTCTCCGAACGGAGCCTCTTGAGCTCCGCCTCGTCCGCGACCCCGAGCCCGTCGCCGTCGCCTCGCTCAGCGCGGTCTTTGTCGACCCAGTTACCGAGCGTGCCGGGGTTGACCCCCAGCTCACGCGCGATCACCGCGATCGGTTTCTTGGTCTCCCTGACGATCCGGACAGCTCCCTCACGGAACTCCGGGTCGAACTTCCTTCGGATCTCTGGCATGACTACTCCTCATAGTCCATGCCTCCACACTTCTGGGGGATGCTCACAGCCCAGAAGCCCAGCGCACAGGTCGTTCTCGACCGCAGCAGCGTCCAGCCCTACCGTAATCACGGGTGCACTCATATGCACCAAGACGGCCCTTCCGTGTCCGCCAAGACAAGCGGGAGGGCCGTCGCCTACTTCAGGACATCCCCACCCTGACGTCGCACATGAACAACAGCAAGACCTCAACCGACGAGACTCTCCGAGGGCCAGCAAGATCGTCCCATCGTGACGCGGTCGTCCGCATACAGCCTGGCGGTCAACAAGCATCC
>JANLPD010000336.1:0-6389 GCA_031367045.1 Frankiales bacterium
GGCCTGCTGGCGATGCGCACCGGCGAGCTCAACCCCAGCCGCCGGGTCGCCCGCAGCAAGGGTCAATTGCGCGAGGGGCTCGCCTACGTCCGGCAGCGCCCCCACCTGCTCGTCCCGATTGCCTTGGTGTTCATGGTCGGCACGTTCGGGCTCAACTTTCAGATCACCCTCGCGCTGGTCGCCAAGCAGGTCTTCCACAAGGGCGCCGGCTCGTTTGCGCTGCTGACGTCGGCCCTCGCGGTCGGCTCGCTGCTCGGCGCGCTGGTCAGTGCCCGGCGGGAGGGCACGCCCCGCACCCGCCTGTTGTTCGGGGCCGCCCTCGCGTTCGGCCTGCTGGAGGTCGCGGTCGCCTATGCCCCGTCGTACGCCGTGACGGTGGTCCTGCTCGTCCCGACCGGCGTGGCGGTCCTACTGTTCACGACGACCGCGAACTCGCTGGTGCAGCTTGGCTCGAGCCCTGAGGTCCGCGGCCGGGTGATGGCGCTCTACGTGCTGGTTTTTCTCGGTGGCAACCCGATCGGTGCGCCGCTGATCGGTGCTCTCGCACAGGCCCGCGGGCCCCGGTCAGGGCTGGTTGCAGGCGGTCTCGTGTGCGCCATGTCGGCAGTGGTAGCGGCGGTCTACCTGGCGCGCGCGAAGGGGCTGACCGTGCAGGCGCATCTCGCGCGACGTCGGCCGCATGTGCACGTGAGTTGAATCGTTCTGGCGCGAGATCTCTGGGCTGGTCAGTCGGACAGGTCGCGCCGGACCAGCCACCGCGTCAACCCGCCACTGCGGGCCAGTGTTGCCTGCACCCGCACAAAGCCCGCTGCCTCGAACAGATCGGTGGTCCCGACGAACGCGGCGGTCGCGCTTATCCGCCGCCCTTCCCCGTCGACGGGATAAGCCTCTAACGTCTGGACACCGCGCTCGCGCGCGTAGGCGACCGCCGCGTCGAGCATGCTCCGGGACAACCCCTGCCGCCGGTACGGCGGCTTCACGACGAAACAGACGATGCTCCAGACGGGCAAGTCATCGATGCTAGGGATCGTGCGCGATCGCACCAAGCGCCCCATGTCCGAGCGTGGGCCGAACGAGCTCCAACCCGCCGGGGCCCCGTCGACGTAGCCAATCACCCCCGGCGCGTCCGGTCCCTCACACATCTGCAGGAGCCGGTTGGGACGATCAGCGCCTCTCAGGGTGTGGTTCTCCGCGGAGCTCACGCGGTAGGCGAGGCACCAGCACGCCGGTGCGTCCGGCAGCTTCGGCCCCAGGACAGCGCGTAGGTCGGGAAAGCGCGTCGCGGTAGCAGGGTGAATGTCGACGGTCGGCATCAGGCTTGTCTACCCCCTTGCAGGGCATCATGCGAGACAATCGGACCCGGTTGCCGGGATCCTTGCAACCGCGCACCGCCCCGGTCAGACGCACCGCTCCGCGCCGGTACGTTGAGGGTGATGACCCCCGACTACCGTCAGGATTCGTGGAGGAAGTCATGCCGCGCCTGCGTCAAGTCGTGATCGACACCACTCACGCGCGGATGGGTGCCGAGTTCTGGCGACAGTTGCTCGGACTCGAGTACCGGGCCGGTCATGAGCAGCCCCTTCCGGGTGACGACGATCCCGCGGGTGGCGACTGGCTCAACCTCAGGTCGCCGGACGGCGCTCCGCTCCTCGCCTTCCAGCAGGTCGGCTTGCTCCGACGTTCGACGTGGCCTGAGCCTGAGGCGCCGCAGCAACTCCATCTCGATCTGACGGTCCGCGACACGGACGAACTGGGGGCCGTGCACCAGCGCGTGCTTGCGCTCGGAGGGACCTTGCGACTCGATAGCTCCGACGATCCTGATGAACCGCTGCGGGTGTACGCAGACCTCGACGGCCACCCCTTCTGCGTCTTCGTCGCCGACGAGTAGGCCGTCCAAAAGCGCTACGACGGCCGCCGAACGGCCGGCGCATCGCCCGCACTCACCACGGTCCATGTGCGCCGAGCAGCGAAAGCGTCCCCTGCAATGCGGCCACCGGTTGGCGGACCCCCGCAAGGGGTACGCGCTTCTCGTTTGGCGCCCGGGTCCTTCGCCACGACGGGCAGCCCGAACGAGGCCAGCCGACCCACGACCTGCTCCGCGGTGAGGTCGCATAACTCAGCGTGGGCGCCCCAGGCGCGACCCCAACACCACCACCGGCCAACAGCGAGACACATTCCGCACAGCGGAGGCGGTACCGCACGCCCAATCGACGAACTTGACGGATCCACGGCCGGTTAGATCGGTCATCGAACCAACGGCGAGGCTCAGGCACGGGTACGCCCGCCGAGCAACGGCGACCATGGCCGGCGACAGATCTACGCCCTGCACGGTCCAGCCGCGTGAGCTCAGGTACGCCGTGATGCGGCCCGGGCCACAGCCGATGTCGGCGACTGTGCCGTCCCCCTTTTTGATCGTTCAGGGCAGCCTCGCACGAAACCGAACAATGCAGGGGCTGAGTCGGTCGGTCATACATCGGGTAGCAGGCGCTACCCACCCCTCAGTGATGCGCCGGCTCTCCAAATCGTTCCCGGGCCGCCTGCTTGCTGACCCCCAGCACGGCGGCGATCTGCGTCCACGTCCGGCCGTTGGCACGGGCCTTGGCCACCTGGTCGGCAAGAGCAAGATCGACGGTCGCCACCGCATGGAGCGCCTCTCCGATGGCGCGCAGGTCGGCTCCATCGGAGTCGGGCGACGCGAGCGCCTGCGGGTCAAGACTGTCTAGCCATGCCTCGGTGGCGAGCACGACTTGCTCGAGCTGTTCGCGGGTTCGGGCCATGTGGGTCACCTCAGGTAGTGGTGGAACTTGGTTCGTAGTGGCATCGCGTGGATGATCACCGGTTCCTCCTCTGGATCGTCGTCAAGTACGACAACCTCCAGCAGCCGGCCGGACCGGTCTCCCGCGATGATCAGAACTCGTCCATCGCCAGCGATCGACCGCAGTGGGTTGCGGACGGGGTGTTCGATGTCTGCGTCGGCGATGCCGTGTTTGCGCGCGCTGTCCGCGATCTCCACGAGACAAGGTAACCTTGTCCGGCGGGTCCGTCAAGGTCGCCTTGTCTGGTCATGGCATGGGCTCAAGGTTCCCGCGAGACCGCGAGGATGAAGACGGCTGCCACCTGAGGATCCTCTTGTCGTCGTCGTGCTTGACACGCACAGCCCGACGACGGCTGGTGACGCTCTACCTCGCAGTCGCGCACGAGAACGACTGGTGGATCGCAGGCGTTCTACGCGGTTGCGATGGAGCCGTTGAGCCTTGACACGTGCGCGACTTCTGGTTCTGGGTGCTGATGGCATTCGCCGTCGGAACGCTTCTCCTGGATACGCACGTGCGTCGCCTGCCCGACGAGTCCTACGTACACGCCGCCTTCTTCATCAACCGGCGGGAGATGGCGTGGGGCGTCTGGCTCAGCGCCATCACGTACATCGTGCTGGCGACTCAGGTCGAGGTTTGGTCTGCCTGGTGGGCGCTGGGGACCCCCGTACCTTTGGCACTCACAACGTGGTGGTTGCTCACTCGCCACCGGCCCCGTAAGCGGGAAACAGGTCCGCGTCCAGAGTGGTTGGACACGGATGCCGAGCCCAACAGCAACGTGAAGCGGCTTGCCGGTAGCTGCTGAAGAGGCGGCGCTACCCACTCCCGCACCTGTTGGCAGCCGCATCCGAAGGGACATCATGTGATGCTACGATAGATGCAGATTCCTGGAGGCGCTATGCGTACAACAGTCACGATCGACGATGAACTACTCGAACGTGCCGCCGAGCTGACAGGCGTGACCGAGCGCACTGCACTCTTGCGCGAAGGCCTCGAAGCCCTCATCCGGATCGAGAGCGCGAAGCGGTTGGCCGCCCTCGGCGGCAGCGACCCCAAGGCTTCGGCCGCACCACGACGGCGGACCAGCCCGTCGTGATCCTGGTCGACACCTCTGTGTGGATCGACCACCTTCACGACAGCGAGCCAACCCTCAACGACGTCCTCGCACGTGACGAGGTCGCCTGCCACCCGTTGGTCATCCAAGAGTTGGCGCTGGGAAGCCTCAAGAACCGGGACGCGGTGATCGCATCGCTCGGCCGACTCACCATGAGCCCTTCGCTCAGCCATGACGAGCTGCTGCTCCTCGTCGGCACTCACGCCCTGTGGGGCAAGGGCCTCAGCCCAGTGGACGCCCACCTACTGGGCTCGGTGCTCCTGTCGCCAGGGACGCGGCTCTGGACGCGGGACAAGAGCCTCAAGGCCAGCGCCACCCAGATCGGCGCCGTCACCGTCGGCTGGCAATGACGCCCGCCCACCCGACGCGGTGAGGTAGCGAGCCGAGTTGATAGCCGGCCTTACCCTCGTGTCGCGGTCCTCGGGCAGACCCGCTCCGTCCGGCTGGTGGGCACCGCTCGCGACATACTGCGAGGGGGCGGTCGTCGGGCACCGGCGGGCAGCGGATTCGGGAACCCGAGGGCCGCCTATAGGCGAGAAGCGGCCCTACCATCTGTCGTGCGCGAAGTGGCGCTCCTAGTGGAAGCCGTTGTCGGGACAGACGTGATGCAGACCGAGGCGTCGCCGCACAAGGGTGTGGCTGCCTCAGCATTCGGAGTGGTCAGCCTTGCTCTTCTGACCCTCGTTGAGGTGCTGGACGCTACTTCGGGCGGAGTCGGCAGTGACGGCTTGGGCCTTCTGGGGCTGTTCACGTTGGGGACTTACTCGGGCGTCGCCAGCCTGGGGCTGCTCGTGGTTGCCCTGCTTCGCAATCGGGGGCGCGTAAGCGTCAGATGCTGGATGCCTCCAGTGGCCGCGCTCGCGCTCTGGACAGCAATGAACGCATGGGCCTGATGCCGCAACAACCGCTGAGAGGTGCCGTTACTCGACGTGCACGTTGGATGTCCGCGCGGTCCGAATGAGGCTTTCGATCACCTCAGTCTTGGCTTTGGCATAGTCGTCCATCGAAGGCCAGCAGCCCAGTCGTGCCAGACGGCGCTTCTCGGTCTCGTACAACGTGCGCGCAGCCGCGTCGGTGCGCAGCAGCCCACGCAGGAGTAGGTACCGATCAATCTCGCCCGATCCCTCGGAGTACACATGAAGGTGGAGATTCTTCTCGCGGGTCCTGAGCATCCGGTGCTCGTGGAAGCGCGGCTCGCGTACGCGTAGGACATAGCCGGCCTCTTGAAGCTCGGGGAGGTAGTCGTGTTCGTTGGCCGAGTCGCGGACCACGAGCAGCATGTCGACGATGGGCTTGGCTGCCAGACCCGGTACGGAGGTGGACCCTATGTGGGCGATCCGTAGCGCACGTGCTCCGAGCGCCTCAGTCACCCTGGCTGCGTGCAGGTCAAAGTGCGTCGGCCAGGTCGCGTCGTACGGGCACAGGACGATGTTCACCCGCTCCGGCTCGCCTACCAACTCAACGTCGGCATTGTCCACGGCCCGAGAGTAGGCGGCGCTAGCCCATCCAGAAGGGCCACTCCGGGTGATCCCAACGTTCGGTCGCAGAGGCACAGGACTGCAGAAGGGGGATGAGGGAGGCTGCGGCCCCAGGAGGTGGCTAGCAAGATCGTGAGGGGTACGCCAAGGCCACCATCGGTCCCGCGTGTACGACGGAAGCGGCCCCGTGCGCCGGCGAACTCGGGGAGGCTCGGAGCACGTCGTAGCGGAAGTCCGGCGTCATGTCGGGCCGGCCACCGTCAGCCAGTGTCGGTCGGGCATTGGTTCGCAGCACCGCGCACAGGTATCCATCGTGGTTCGCCGTCGACCCAATGGCCGCCCCTGCGCTGGTAGTCAGCGGCCTCGCGCGGGCGATCCCCTGCAGCAGACTGGGCTCATGCCGGCTTCGTCTCGACCGCTCACCATCGTCACGGGAGGTGGCCGGGGGATCGGCGCCGCCACGGCGGTCCACCTCGCTGGGCTCGGCCACGACATCGTCCTCGGGTATCTAGACGACCGGGCCGCCGCCGAGCACGTTGTCGCGGCGGTTGTCGCGGCCGGGGCGCGTGCGCTCGCCGTACCGGGTGACGTCGCCGACGAGGTCGACGTGACTCGCCTGTTCGACGCCGCGGCTGAGTTCGGGCTCGTGACCGGTCTGGTGAACAACGCCGGGCTCACCGCCCACATAGGGGATCTCGCCGACACCCCGGTGGCGGTGGTGCGCCGGGTGGTGGAGGTCAACCTGATCGGGTCGTTGCTGTGCGCCCGGCGGGCGGCTCAGATGATGGCCATCTCACGCGGTGGGATCGGCGGGGCAATCGTCAATGTCTCCTCGGCCGCCGCATCGCTGGGTTCTGCGCATGAGTACGTGCACTACGCCGCAGCCAAGGCCGGGGTCGAGGCGCTGACCGTGGGCTTGGCCAAGGAGCTGGCCGACCAGGGCGTGCGGGTCAACGCCGTGGCCCCGGGCATGGTCCGCACCGG
>JANLPD010000383.1:0-5395 GCA_031367045.1 Frankiales bacterium
GGCCGGTCGGCGTTCTCGTCGTACCCCGATCACCAACCACCACAACCTGGAGCTGGTGCAGTGCAGACGCTGAAGGCGTTCCGTGGCTCGCTCATCGTGTCCGCTGTCGTCCTCATCCTCGTCGGGGTGCTGAGCCGTTCCCTCGCTCTGGTCGCCACGGCTGCGGTCCTGGCGGTGCTCGAGGTGACCTTGTCGTTCGACAACGCGGTCGTCAACGCCAAGTACCTCAAGAAGATGTCGCCGCTCTGGCAGAAGCTCTTCCTGACCGTCGGTGTGCTGATCGCCGTCTTCGGGATGCGCCTGGTCTTCCCGATCGTGATCGTCGCCCTGACAGCCAACCTCGGCTTCAGCGAGGTCATCAACCTGGCCCTGAACGACTCGGCCACCTACGCGAAGGAGCTCGACTCCGCGAAGTCGGCCATCTACTCCTTCGGCGGCATCTTCCTGTTGATGATCTTCCTCGACTGGCTGTTCGAGGAAAAGGAGGTCCGGTGGCTACGGCCGCTCGAGTCGGCCCTTGAGCGGCTCGGCAAGCTTGACCAGCTCTCCGTCGTCATCGCCAGCCTGCTGGTCCTGCTCGCCTCGACAGTTGTCCCGTCCGGGGAGGCCAAGACAGTCTTGTTCAGCGGCTTTACCGGCCTCGTGATCTACCTGGTCGTTGCCGGGCTCGACAGCTTCTTCGAGAGCGACGACGATGAAGAAGAAGACGAGCAGCCGGTTGCCAGCCGGGGCGGCGCCGGGGCGGTCGCGGCGGTGGGCAAGGCCGGCTTCGCGACCTTCCTCTACCTGGAGGTCCTCGACGCCTCGTTCTCCTTCGACGGCGTGATCGGCGCCTTCGCGATCAGCACCAACGTGCTCGTCATCGCGGCCGGTCTCGGCATCGGGGCGGTGTTCGTCCGCTCCCTAACGGTCTACCTGGTCCGCCAGGGCACCCTCGCCGAGTACCGCTACCTCGACCACGGCGCCCACTGGGCCATCGGCGCCCTGGCGATCATCCTGCTCCTCGAGCTGGAGTACCACATCTCTGCGGCCGTGACCGGCCTGCTCGGCTTGGCCTTCATCCTCGCGGCCTATACCAGCTCGGTGCTGGCCAACCGCAAGGACTCCCGGGAGCTGCTCCAGGAGCGCCTGGCCGACGATGGTCGGGGCATCGACGAGCGGGCCCGCGTCTGACCCCCGGGTGACAGACTGACGTCGCGCCCGACCGGGGTGCGACACGATGACAGAGGTAGGTACATGGCCTTCTTCGACCAGCTCAAGAGCCGTACGCAAGAGATGAGCAGCCAGCTCAAGACCAAGGCGGGCCAGTTCAAGAGCAAGGAGTTCGCGAACGGCAGCATGGCGATGTGCGCCTTGATCGCGGCCGCGGACGGGAGCGTCGACGCCAGTGAGCGGCAGAAGACTGCTGGCCTGATCATGAGCAACGACGTGCTGAGCATCTTCCCGCCAGAGGAGCTCAAGCAGAAGTTCGACTTCTACTGCGACAAGCTCAGCCGCGACTACGACTTCGGCAAGGTCGAGGCCATCGCCACGATCGCCAAGCTGAAGTCCAAGCAGGACCAGGCGCGGGCGGTCATCCAGATCGGGATCATCGTCGGCGGCGCCGACGGCACCTTCGACGAGGACGAGAAGAAGGCCGTCAAGGAGGCCTGCTTCGCGGTGGGCATACCGCCGGCCGAGTTCGACCTCTAACGAGCAGATGTACGCCCGGTCGGGGAAGTGCGCCCCGGTCGGGGTAGCTGCAGCTGCCAGATGCACGCGAGAGCTGACTCGCGGAACGCACTTGCACCCAAGGAGCGCTCAGCCTCGTTGAGCGGGCCCGCAAAGATCTCACTCGCGTGCATCGGCACCCCACCAGCCGGCGGTCGCCCGCACCTGAGCGTTGTGCGGGCCCGAGCCGGTCAGCGCGAAGCGCCGCACGGCGCTGCAGCCCGACCCGCCTGCGGGCAGACTGACGGCCGGACCGGGTCAACCAAGGAGGCCAGCCGCGTGTCGGGACAGCCCGAGCCCAGATGGTGGCGGCGGCAGCGGGACCTCGCGCTGACGAAGGCGCGGGACTGCAAGGGTCGAGCAGCCGTCGCCCTGCTCGAGCTCGACACCGAGCAGCGGTCCGCCTTCTCCCACCTCGAGTTCATCGCCGGCGTTGGCGACGGCGATACGGGCGTCCGTCTGCGCGCCGCCTGGACACCCGTCAGCCAAGGAGCCGACGATGCCATCCGGGCCTACCTCGAGGCGACGGCGCACTGGGATGTCGACACCGACCTTGAGCTCGAGGAGGCCGCTGCCGCTGCAGTGGCCTTCGCCGGACACGCCGAGGCGATGGGCGCGACGCTCAAGCAGATCGCCGACTACTCGACCCGGTTCACCGACGACTTCGTCCGGGTGACGCAGACGCTGGAGCAGCTCGCGACACAGCGGGCCAAGACCGAGCAGGCGCTGGAGGCGGCCCACGAGGCGCTGGAGCGGGCCGAAGCGGGTGGCCTGCGCGCCCGCCGGGGACGCGAGCTGTTGTTGGATGGGCTCGAGCGCTTCGCCGTGGTGGAGCAGGGCCCAGCTCGGCATGGCCTACCCGCCGTCCTGCGGGCCTGCCAGGGGGCCTTTGCTGACGCGGCAGCGGCGACGGCGGCGGTGCGCGATCTGCCGCGGCTGCGCGACCAGGTCCGAACGCGGACCTCCTCCCTCCGCACCCGCCGGTCAGCGCTCCAGTGGCGGTCTGAGCAGGGCAGCGATGAGGTGATGCGGGCGCTGCGGCGTGACTTCGTCGAGGGCTGCTCGAAGGACCTGGAGGGCAGCCAGGCGCGGGCAACGGAGTCGCTCGACCGTGCGGACGAAGAACAGACCCGGGCGACGGAGGCCGGGTCAGACGCCGAACAGCGGTGGGAGGACGCACTGGCGGCGCTGGGCCGGGCGCGTCAGCAGCTCGACGTCGCGCACGCCCAGCTGGAAGCCCCTCGCGAGCGGCTCGCGCTGCTGCAGGCCGTGGCGGCAGATCCCGCCGCCTCCGAGGCACACGCCCGGTTCGTGGTGCGGGATACCCAGAAGCTGCTGATGGCCGGGCCCGTGGCGAGTCGCCACGCCGCGGAGCTGGACGCCCTCGCCGAGCGGCTGGAGCGCACCTCCGACCTGCTCCATCGGCCGCACCCCGACTGGCTCACCTACGCTCACACCCTGGCCGCCATCGTGGACAGTGCCCACGGTCTGGTCGTAGACATCCGGGCGTCCCGGGCTCGTTGAGACCAGTCAGAGAGGGCGCCCGTCATGACCGCGACGGCCCCCGGGTGGGTCACCAGCGAAACCGGAGCCGAGCTGGCGTCGCCGGCCGGGTTCGCCTGCCTGGCGCTGCGGCGCAACCCCAAGCGAGCCCACCTGCTGGTGTCTTTGCTGCTCGGCAAGCACGTGCCCGTCCCGGCCGGGGTCGTCCTGGCCGCAGCAGGCAGCCTCGGGGCGCTGGTCCGCAGCGCGGTTGCGCCCGCGGCGGCCGCACCGTTGGTGGTCGGCTTCGCCGAGACCGCCACCGCCTTGGGGCACGGCCTGGCTGCCGTGGTCGGACCGGGCGGAACGCCAGCGCCGTACGCCCACACCACCCGCCGGACGGTGCCGGCCACCGCCACGGTGCTGGCCTTCGAGGAGGAGCACTCGCACGCCGTCGAGCAGCGTCTCGGCCTGCTGGACGACACGTGGCTGCGCGACGGCACCACGCCACTGGTCCTGGTGGACGACGAGCTGTCGAGCGGGCGCACCGCGGTCAACGCCATCCGCGTCCTTCAGCAGCGCTGGCCGCGCCAGCGCTACATCCTCGCCTGCCTGCTGGATGTGCGCACCCCCGAGCAGCGCGCGGCAACGACTGCTGCTGTTGCCGCTCTCGGCGCCGAGCTGACCGATGTCAGCCTGGCGCGCGGGCGGGTGTCCTTGCCGACTGATCTGCCCAGGCGCGCCGCCGAGCTGTGCGCGGGCCATCAGGACAGCCCAGCTCCGGGCCGCGTACCAGCACCGGTCGCGCGCTGGAGCCTCGAGCTCCCGCACGGCGCGCCACTCACGGGCGCCCACGGCTGGGACGCCCGGGCCGAGGCCGACCTCCGGGCGGCGACCGGACTGCTGGCGACCGGCCTCCGCGGGCACCTGGGAGGCGACGTTCTGGTCCTCGGCGACGAGGAGTTCATGTACGCCGCGCAGCTCACGGCGGCCGCCCTCGGCCCCGGCGCCCACACCAGCTCCACCACCCGCTCGCCTGCGCTGGTCGTCGACGAACCCGGCTACCCGCTGCGGACCGCCCTGCACTTCGGGGCCACCGACGACCCCGAGCGCCCGGCCTACGCCTACAACGTCGCACCGAGCCGACGGTCCGACCGGGCCGACCGGGGTACGGCACCTGGCTTTGCGCACCTCGTCCTGGTCACCGACCGACCTGCGCGGTCCGGGCTCGTAACGGCGTTGGCTGGCGCCGCCTCGTCCAGCGTGCACATCGTCGTCGTGCGTCCCGGGCAGGGGCCACAGCCCGTCGTGGCAGGCCCATCATGACGGGGCAACCTCCCCTCGTTGTCAGCAGCTACGCGCCGGACGAGGTGAGCTTCCTGCTCACCGACGTCTCCGGTTTGACGCTGGAGCTTGACCTCGCAACGCGGGAGCGCGCGATCCAGGGCGGCCGCAACTACGCCGAGATGCTGCCCGTCGAATACTCCCCCGGAGCCCGCTACCTGGAGTTGTTCGAGGCCAACCTGTCCACCGGTGCACGCAGTCTGGCCGAGCAGGTGGGCGTCGTGACCGAGATGGTGCTCGCGGCCCGGGGACCCGGAGCGGTGCTCGTCTCGCTGGCCCGCGCCGGCACTCCGATCGGCATCCTGCTGCGCCGATGGGCTCGCTACGCACATGGCGTCGACCTGCCGCACTACAGCGTCTCGATCGTCCGCGGCATCGGGATCGACACGGCGGCCCTGGACCACATCGCTGCCCGGCACGACCCGTCCGCCGTCATGTTCGTCGACGGCTGGACCGGCAAGGGCGCGATCGTCGCGGAGCTCCAGGCCGCCCTCGCGGCCTACCCGGGTGCGCTGTTCCCCCACGACCTCGCCGTCGTCGCCGACCCCGGCGCATGCGCCGCCTTCTTCGGCACCCGCGAGGACGTCCTCGTCCCCTCGGCCTGCCTGAACTCCACCGTCTGCGGCCTGGTGTCACGCACTGTCTACAGCCGGGAGCTCGTCCCCCCGGGGACGTTCCACGCGGCGAAGGTCTATCGGGAGCTGGCGGCGGAGGACCGCAGTGCGCAGTTCCTCGATGCCGTCAGCGACCAGTTCGAGCGGGTGCAGGATAGCGTCGCGGAGCGGTGGCCGCAGGTGTACGCCGGCGACCGCTCGGTCGCCTTCCGCGGCCTGCGCGAGGTCGAGCGCATGCAGGCCGA
>JANLPD010000414.1:0-5975 GCA_031367045.1 Frankiales bacterium
AGGATCCTCATCTCCGGCGGCCTTCCACGACGCTGGGACGTAGGCCCAGTCATCAGTCACCGAAAGTAAGACCCGGGGTTGCTCCTCGATTGCCGCCCACACCGGGTTGGGCCGGGCCAGGTGCAGCAAGACTGTCGAGGCGCCGTCGTAGACGAAATGCGTTGGCACGACGACGGGGATGTCCCGGCCGAGCCCGGCCGCGATGAGGGTTCCAACGTCTTGGCTCGCGAGCCAAACCCGCCACTCGTCATCGCTGGAGGCCGCGTCCCAGGGGTGGATGAGCACAGCTCCAGGTTAGAAGGTCCGGCCGCAGCGTCGCGGCCGACGGCCCGGCAAAGCCATGGCCACCGCCGCGTCTGGGAGTCGAGGCTGGGCTGATCGAGTATTCCCCACACCCTTGACTATCAACCAACCGACCGGTAGACAGAGTGACACGTGTCACCCTTGCCCACCTCGAAGGAGTACTCCGATGGCTCTAACTCAGATGGCGGCGAGGCCGCGAGCAAAACGCTCTTCGATTGTTCTCGCCGCGGTGAGTGCACTCTCCTTGTTGCTTCTCGCGGCATGTGGCAGCGCCAGCACAGTGGCTGGGGGCACGTCGGCGTCCCCGGCCGCCTCTGTCGCGGCCAAGCCAACCGGCACGCCGATCAAGACGGTAACCATCTCGGCGGTCAACTGGAACGGGCCGACCTACGAGAACATCCAGGTCACCGCCAAGCTGTTCGAGTCCTGGATCAACGACCACGGTGGGATCAACGGACACCCGCTACAGGTGATCACCTGCGACGACAAGGGTGACCCGGCTCAGACATCAGCGTGCGCCCGCAAGGCCATCGAGGGCGGGGCAATAGCCGACGTCGGGAGCTTCAGCTACAACGCCGGGATTGCCGTGCCCATCTACCAGAAGGCCAACACGGCCATCTTCGGAGGATGCTGCAACTTGGCTCCGGTGGAGTACCAGAGCGCCAACACCTTCCAGATGGGAAATAGCCCGTCGCTGAACCCTGGTGGGGTGGCCAAGGCCGTGCAGGATGGCTGCAAGAACATCGGGATCCTTGAGCTGGACCTCGGGGGAATCACCGACTCGATGAACGTTCTGTTCAAAAACGTCGCGGCCGCAGGGGGCTACAAGGGCAGCCTCAAGCTGGTGAAGGTGCCGCTGACGACACAGGACTACACGTCTCAGGTGGCCCAGGTCACGGATGGCACCGACTGCATCTCCATGTTTCTGAGCGAGTCCAACATCTCTGGTCTTATGCCGGCCTTCGCCCTGACCGGCGGCAAGCAGCGGCTCTACGGCGCGCAGGGAAACTTCGACAAGCAGTCGACCAAGGGCTTTGAGAACCTCCCGGGCGTCCAGAACGGCGTGGTCTATGGCGCCTACCCGACGCTGTTGAGCCCGGTGTGGAAGGACCTGCGGGCCTCGATCAAGCAGTACAACGCCCCGGACAAGTTCGAGTACAACAGCCTCGCAACCCTGGGCGCCTGGGCTGCCTACACCGGCTTCGCGCAGATCGCCAGCAAGATCCAGGGCGATGTGACCCCCCAGAGCTTCTTGGCTGCTGCTTCGAAGGCAACCGTAGACACCGGCGGGATGACACCCGTCTTCGACTTCTCCAAGACCTGGGACGCCTTTAACGGGCAGTACGCGCGAAGCTTCTCCAGCAAGGTGACCTACTTCAAGCTCAGCGACAACTCCCAGATCGGGGACAGCGTCTACGTGGACCTCACGAACGCTCTCCAGGGCAAGCCGAACTAGAACGTCCACGCAAGGCAAAAGGGGCGCTGGGCTCGCACCCGGCGCCCCTTTTGCTGGCGGCACCCATCCCGCTCCGCCCCTACGACGAGGTGCTTTCGCTGATGACTTCGTTCGGACCGTTCACGCTCGAGGTAGACGCATCCGGCGTGGGCTCGGTCACGTTCGAGCAACCACCAGTCAACGCCTTCTCCCTGACCGTCTACGAGGCCCTCGGTTCCCTCGTGGACGCCGTGACCTCCTCGGACGAGATCCGCGTCCTGGTCATTGCGGCGCCAGAAGCGGCGCGCGCCTGGTGCGGGGGCGCCGACGTAAACGACTTCGTCGGTATGGACCCCAAGCGCAGGAAGGAGCGCTACGCCTTCATCAATGCCGTCCTGCCGCGCTTCGCCCGCCTGGACCGGCCAGTGATCGCAGCGGTCAACGCGCACGCTGTCGGTATCGGAGTGGTTTTGGCCGGGCTCTGCGACCTGCGGATCGCCGCCGAGTCAGCGACGTTCGCGTGTCCCGAGATCAACTTTGGCCTCGTGGGCGGCGGCGCCGGCCTGTTCTCCTACCTCAACCTGCCGGAGGCGTTCATCCGCGAGATGCTGTACACCGGCCGCAGGTTTTCTGCGCAGGAGATGCAGCAGGCCGGCTTCCTCAATTCCGTAGTGCCACGCAACCAGGTGCTCCCGGCTGCCCTGGACCTGGCCCGCGTTATCGCCGGGAAAAGCCTGCCCTCATTGAAAGCGCGCAAGAACGTCTTCGTGGCCATCGAAGAGCTGTCATGGAACGACAGCTACCTGCTGGCTCAGGGCGCGTCGGCGGAGCTCGTGGCCGGCCGGGATGCGGGAGAGGGCGTCAATGCATTCCTTGAGCATCGTCGCGCCAACCTCGTCGACGACTAGACGCTCTTCCGGCACGCAGGGGTAGACGGCTCGATGCTGCCGGTCGGCGCAAGGCCACGAACGGGCGAGCGAAACTGACCCCGCTCCGCTCAGGTCAGGAATCCCAGGTCACGGAGCTGCATGATCAGGGCCGTTGATCGCGGTTCGCGAGAGGTTCGCAGCCGCGATCACCGGCCCTGATCATGCAAACACCGGCAGGAAACTGCGGGGATGGGCCGGGGCCCGCCCCGGACCCAGCCGATGCGCGCGCGGACTTATCCGATCGACAGGACCGCCTTCACCACATCACCGGTCTTGGTCGCCGCAACCGCGGTGTTGATCGAGGAGAGGTCTCCGCAGGGTGTGATGATCCGCTCGAAGGGGAACCGGCCCTGCCGCTGCAGCTCGATGAGATACGGGATGAAGATGTCGGGAACCACGTCTCCCTCCATGTTGCCTTCCACGACCCGACCGCCCAGCATGCTCCACGGGTTCAGGTTGATTTGAGCACCAGCCGCAGAGACACCGACGAGCCCCAACCGACCTCTGGTGGCGAGTGCTTCGAAGGCATCGCTGATCACCTCGGGCAGACCCGTCGTGTCCAGACAGAAGTTCAGACCAACGCCAGACGTTGCCTCGCGCAGCCGCCCAGCAAGATCACCGTCGCGAGAATTGATCGTGTGAGTTGCACCAAGCTCCGTTGCAAGCTCAAGGCGGCTTTCCGCTATGTCGACCGCAATGATCGTTTCACAGCCGGCCGCCTTGGCCGCCATGACCGCACTCAGCCCGACCGACCCCGTCCCCGTGACCGCGAGCGAGCTCCCGTACGGCGGCCGGAAAACGTTGAGCACCGAGCCGGCACCGGTTTGGATACCACACCCCAGGGGGGCGAGTAGCTCGAGCGGCACCTTCTTGGTGACCCTTACGGCCGCCCGTTCATGGACCACTGCATAGGTGGCGAACGAGGACTGCCCGACGAAGTGCCCGTAGACGATGTCACCGTCGCTGCGGTACGCCGTCGAACCGTCCGCACGAGTTCCCGTCAAGTTCATGGCAGCCGACTGCGCGCAGTAGACGGGGTGGCCGGTTACGCAGGACAGACAGGATCCGCACGAGGCAAAGGTCAGCACGACGTGGTCACCGGGCGTCACCCGCGTCACCCGCGCCCCAACCCGCTCGACCACCCCGCTCCCCTCATGGCCCAAAATGATGGGGGTCAGTAATGGCAGGTCACCACTGACCACTGCCAGGTCCGAATGGCAGATTCCGGACGCGACGATGCGGACCAGCACCTCGTCCTCACGCGGATCCTCGAGCTCGATCTGGGCGACCTCGAATGTCCCCTCGCGCACCATGAGGACGGCGGCATCGACAATCATGGGTCTCCTCGGGAGCGCGGAAGGTGGGATCTTGAATTGGGTCAGAACTGACAGTCGAATCCTCCATACATAGCGGAGATCTGCCAGAAGTCCCCCCGCTTGACGAGGGCCAACCGGTAGAAAGCCGTCGCGAGTATCCGAGAGCCCTCAACTGTGGATGAGGTCAGTGTCAGGTACGCCACAGCCGTCGCGTCGGTGGCTGTCTGCTCGGTCACTACGATATTGCCCAGGTTGTGGCGAAACTGGTCCTCACGTGTGGCCATGAAGGCCTCCAGCCACGGGACAAAGACCTCGCGTCCTACGAGCGGATCGAACGGCTCGACGCTTGCAATGCAACCGGTGAAGGCCATGTCCTCGGTGATCAGCTCGCGCAAGACATCGAACTGCCTTTCGTCGATGCACCAGCCGTAACTCATGATCACCTGCTCGATCGCCAGTCGATCTCTGACCGCCGCCAGGTCCGCGAGTGGCTCGGCCACGCGGATGTTGACAAGTCCGTTGGCGTGACCCCAGCCGCCCTTGAAACTTGGCACTGCTTCGCTTACCGTCATGTCGTCCTCCGCTGGGTCAAGACTCGAGTGTCTCAACCAATCGTATGTTTGGCAACAAATTAGCAGGCCGTGCTCAAAGTGACAAGAGGTGCGCAGTCGGCTCGGCGGCTCGGCGGGCTGGGAGTGATCGCCTCACGCTGACACGTCAGCCTGTCGGGTCCACAAACGCGCATGCGCTCGACATCGACGCGAACTGCGTCAACAGTCGTGAGGCGGAGTACCCCCCCGCTTTCCGATACCAGACGGGTATATTATTGATGGCGCCGAGGATGAAGTAGGTCGTCAGCTTGACGTCCGCCCCGGGGCGGAGCTCGTCAGTTCCCTCGACCAGAATATCGCGAACATAGTCGGCAAAGGCACGGCGCTGCTTCCGCACGATCTCTGCATTGTCACCGGTCAGGTAGCGCCACTCGTTGAAATACAGGCTGACCCGCTCGATGTTGTTCAGGTACCACGCGACGATCTCGGTCAGGTAGGCCTCAAGGTGTTCACGTGGTGGCAAGCCACGCTGGGCCACCTCCGCCATGATCGTGACGGCCTGCTCGTCCGAGCCCTGGAAGATCCGGAACAGCAGATCCTCTTTGGACGAGATGTAGTGGTAAAGACTTCCCTTGAGCACTCCGACGATGTCCGCAACGTCCTGGATCGACGCCCCGTCATACCCCTTCGCGTAGAAGACCTCGATGGCTGCCTCCAGCACGTCGGCTTCGCGGTTCCGTCGATCCACGACGCGTGGCTGTTTCTCCGAGCTCGTCATCCCATTTCCTCCGGCAGACCTGACGGTTTCTGGACGTCCGATCGCGATGCCGAACGTTTGGTCCCGGGGCTGATCCGCCGAAAACTCATTTGGGCAGCTGTCTGCGCAGACGGACGGAGAACTCTGGTGAGGAGACAGCCAGTGAAGTGCTGCGGCCTGTCTCGGCAAGGATCGACTCCAGATGGCGCCCGATCCGAGAGGAGACCCGCCTAGGGTCGGTGCGTAGAGGGCCCGCGGCCAGCATCGCGTCGACCTCCTCGTCAGAGGTCATGAACCGCAGCAAAAGCTCCTCGTCACTGAGATCTTTGCGGAACCGGGACCGGATCTCCGAGAGAGTCGGCTGAGGGCGAATCCAGTCGGTGAAATTCTTGGCGCGGGGCGACGAGAGGATGCGGTCAGCTGCGGCGGCCGCGAGAGGCCTCGGGACCGGACCGTAGTGCCCGAGCGCGTACTGGATGACTTCGTCGGGCACCACCTTGTAGCGCTCACCGGTCACGACATTGAGTACTGCCTGGACTCCGACGAACTGAGAGAACGGCGTCGCCATGATGGGCTGCCCGAGCTCGTCGCGCACCCGGGGGAGCTCCTCCAGTACCTCGTCCAGACGCTCCATCATGCCGTGCTGCGCCAGTTGGTTCTTCAGTGTCCCGGTCATCCCGCCAG
>JANLPD010000430.1:0-2716 GCA_031367045.1 Frankiales bacterium
ACCGTGCCGGCGTAGTCCAGCGGCCCCATCAGCTCCATGATGCGGTCCCAGTCCGACGGAGGCACCAGCTCGGCCGGGTCGCCACCGGCGAACCACCCCATCGGGACCGCCGTTCCCGGTGCCAGCACCGTGTTGACGTGCACGACCGCGCCGTACTCCACCTCTGCGCCAGCACCGAGGTGCGCGCCGTTGAACAGCATCGACCCCGTCGCGATCCGGCTGTCCCCCTCGACGACGCAGCCGGTGAGGTGGGCGTGCGGGCCGACCAGCACGTGGTCACCGAGCTTCACCGGGTGGCGCGGCACGCCCCGGATCACGGCATGCTCCATGATCACGCAGTTGGCACCGATCTCGACCGGGCCGCCCTCGGCCGTGATCACCGCACCGAACAGCACCCGGGTGTGTGGCCCGATCGTGACGTCGCCACAGAGCACGGCGGTCGGTGCGATGTAGGCCGATTCCGACACCGTGGGGCGGCCGCCGCGGTGCTGAACGAACACGGCACCGCGGCCGACCGGATGTACGGGCGATTCATACTCCACGCTCATCGTGCGCTCCCACCAGGTAGTGCCGGCAGACACCCGCCCGTCGGTCCGGCGGCCATGACCGTACGCCCCGGGTTTGTGGCCCACAAGGGGTGCGCGGTGCGCTGACCGGCAAGGCACAATCAGGGCATGACGACCTCCCGCTCCTGGCATCTGGCCGCGCGACCGGTGGGTGAGCCGACCCTCGAGGACTTCGCGCTCGTCGCTAGCACGCTTGCCGATCCCGGTGAGGGCGAGGTACTCATCCGCAATACCGCCCTGTCCGTCGACCCCTACATGCGTGGGCGGATGAGCGCGGCGAAGAGCTACGCCGACCCCTACCGCGTTGGCGAGGCGATGTGGGGCGGCGCCGTCGGAGCGGTGGTCGCGTCGCGCTTTGACGGCATCGCGGTCGGCGACACGGTGCTGCACGGCTTGGGCTGGCGCGAGCACTCCGTCGTGCCCGGGAGCCAGGCCCAGGTCGTCGACACGAGTGACGTCCCGGACTCGGCCTACCTCGGGGTCCTGGGCATGCCCGGGCTCACCGCCTGGGTGGGGCTGTTCGAGATCGCGCAACTGAAGGCCGGCGAGACCGTCTTCGTGTCCGGAGCGGCCGGTGCGGTAGGCAGCCTCGTCGGCCAGCTGGCCAAGCTCCGCGGCGCGACGGTGATCGGCAGCGCCGGCTCGCCCGAGAAGGTGCGCTGGCTGACCGGGCAGCTCGGCTTCGACGCGGCGTTCGACTACAAGGCCGGCCCGGTCGCGGCGCAGCTGGCCGCGGCCGCTCCGGAGGGCATCGACGTCTACTTCGACAACGTCGGCGGTGAGCATCTGGAGGCGGCGATCGGAGCGCTCAAGCCGTTCGGCCGGGCGGCAATCTGCGGGATGATCAGCCGCTATAACGACGCAAGCCCGCAGCCGGGGCCGGCCAACCTGCCGCTGTTGGTCGCGAAGCGCCTGCGGCTCCAGGGGTTTCTCGTCTTCGACCATGCCCACCACACGCCGCAGTTCCTGGCCGAGGTCGGGCCGGCGCTCGCGGACGGCCGCCTCCAGGCCCGCGAGACGGTCGTGCACGGGATCGAGCAGATGGCACTGGCCTTCCTCGGCCTGCTGCGCGGCGACAACACCGGCAAGATGGTGGTCCGGCTCAGCGCCCCGTAGCGCCCGTTAGCGCTGCCTGCCGGGCCTCAGTGGAAGCCGGGCCTCAGTGGAAGCCGGGGAGCCAGCGCAGCAGGACCGGGCGGACGGGCACTTCCGCCTCGAGCTGGCAGAGCACGCCGACCATCTCGAGCCACACCCGGTGCGTGAACAGGTGCTCCGCCGGAAGGGTCAGCTGCAGCGCCACGCCGAAGTCGGGGTCGCGCGGGTCGCCCACCCGGCCGAACTGGGACCGCAGCCAGTCGCGGCTGAACCGGAACCGTTCGTGGCGGGCCGGCTCGCTGAACGGCGCCAGGTAGCCGAGCAGCTTCTCGACCTCCAGCCGCGCCCCTGGCCGCACGAACTCTTCCGCGCGAAGGACCGCCTCCGGGTCGCCCTGCAACAGGGCGCTGATGAGCCGCCCGAAAGTCGACGGCATCCCGGCCAGCTCGAGCGTCGAGCCGAAGTCCAGGACGCCGAGCCGACCGCCCGGCAGCAGCCGGAAGTTTCCTGGGTGCGGGTCGGTGTGCAGCAGCCCGGCCCGCTCCGGTCCGCTGACGAGGAATAGCTGGTACGCCGCTGCCGCCGCGTCGCGGGCCGCCTGGTTGCCCGTGGCCGCGACCTCGGCGAGTGGGGTCCCGCCCACCCAGTCCTGCACCAGGACGCGCCTGGTGGCCCGTAGGACGCGCGGCACCACGACGCCGGGGTCGTCGGCGTAGGCCTCGGCGAAGCGGGTCTGGGCGGCCGCCTCGTGGCCGTAGTCGAGCTCCGCGACCAGGCGGGTCCGCAGCTCGGCGAGCAGGGGCGGGAGCGCGAGCCCTCTGGCGACCAGCGCGGCGGCGCGGCTCATCACCGACAACACCGCGATGTCGGCCGTGAGCGCCTCGCGGACGCCGGGGTACTGCACTTTTACGGCCACCTGGCGCCCGTCGGCCCACACTGCCCGGTGCACCTGGCCCAGCGAAGCAGCCGCGACGGACTGCTCGTCAATGCTCGCGAACAGGTCCCGCCAGTTGACCCCGAGCTCGGACCGAATCACTGGCGCCACCTCCGCGAAC
>JANLPD010000533.1:0-2035 GCA_031367045.1 Frankiales bacterium
GACCGGGCCTTCGGGCGGCCGGCACCCCGGACGCGGCGAGGCAGAGCCCAACCCCGGCAAGAAGCCCGACGCCGACACCGACGATCATCGCAAGACCCGCCGCTCCTGCGGCAGCCGCGCGACGCGCAGCATCACCCGGTAAGCGACCAGGGAGACGCCGCCCCCGCCGAGCAGCACCACTGCGCCGGTAGCACTGTCGTAGGCCTGCACAGCGGCGGGACGGCTGCTGAGCAGCAGCAGCAGGAACCAGGGCGCTGCAAGGGCGAGCCGGGCGGCGTTCACCGTCCAGCCCTGACGGGTCTCCAGCTCCGCCCGGGTGCGCGCGTCCTCGCGCAGGAATGTGGACAGCGTGCGCAGCAGCCGGCCAAGATCGGTACCCCCCACCTCACGGGCCAGCCGCAGTGCCTCCACCACACGATCGCCGACCGGGTCTGCCAGGCCTTCCTTCAAACGGTCCAGACACTCCGAGAAGCGGCCGGTCGCACGGTAGTCCTCGCCGAAACGGCGGAACGGCGGACGCAGCTGCCCCGGCCCCCGCACTCCCAGCTGGGTCAGCGCCTCCGGCAGCGACAGCCCGGCCCGGACCCCGCTCGCGAGGTTGTCGACTGCCTCCGGCCAAAGCTCACGCAGCTCGACGACCCGCTTGGTCCGGCGGCGACGCACCAGCACCGTGGGGACGCTGGCGGCAAAACCACCGAAGGCCAGAGCGATCACCGGCACCTCACTGGTGCCCAGCACCAGGACGAGGACGAGCAGTCCCAGCCCGGCGCTGGCCGCGACCAACTGCGTGGGCGTCACGCCGGTAACCCCGGCCTGGGTCAGTGCCTCACGGGTCCGGACCTGCCAGCCGTCCCGCCGGGGTGCCCGGGTCGGCGCTCGAGGACCACTGCGCCAGACCAGGACGCAGCCCAGTCCGAGCAGCAGCCCAAGCAGCGCGCCCACCTCAGCCTTCCTCCGCCAGCAGACGCGGGAGGTCGATGCCGGCCCACTCGAAGCGCTCCAGGTGCGGCGGGAAACCATCCGCCCGGACCAGCCGCCCGCCCCGGCTGGTGAAGATGTCGGCGGTCTCCACGACGTCGCCCTCCACCCGCCCTGGCACCGCCACCACCTCGCGCACCCGACGGTGACCGGCTCCGTCCTTGGCCGTGTGCACGACGAGGTCGACGCACGACGCTACGGTCGGGACGACGAAGGCGTGGCCGACGTTCTCACCCGCCAGCAGGGGCAGGGTGCAGAGCTTGACGATGGCCTCGCGCGCGCTATTGGCATGGATGCTGCACATACCTGGAAGCCCGGAGTTCAGCGCGATCAGCAGATCGAGGCATTCCTCCTGCCGGACTTCCCCGACGATGATCCGGTCGGGCCGCATGCGAAGCGCCTCGGTCACCAAGCGGCGCAGCCGAATTTCTCCAGTGCCTTCCAGGTTGGGCTGCCGCGTCTGCATCGATACGACGTCCGGGAGTCCCAGGTCGAGCTCAAAGACCTCCTCTGCCGTCACGACCCGCTCACGGCCGGGGATCGCAGCAGCGAGACAGTTCAGCAACGACAAGCCACCTGTTAAACATGGGTTGCGTTAAGTCACCAACCCGAACCATCCGCCTCAACAACAGGAGATGACCCGCAATGCCTAACGCCACGACGACCAGTCCGATCATCCTGTCCGGCATCAACGCGCCAGTCGCTTTCGTCCACATCGACGACGCGGACGAGCAGTCGTTCGTGGGTGTCTACGTCGACCCCGACAAGCTTCGCGTGATGGTGTGCGCCGAGGTTGGCGACGACGAAGCCTCGCTGTCGGCCAACGAGGCGCGTCGTCTCGGCGGCATTCTCCTCACGGCGGCTGACCTACTCGACCAGGTCAGCGTCGGGGAGCCGTCGCTCACGCACCTGCCTGCCGACCACGGTCACGGCGTTATCGACCTAGACGTCGACCGCATCCTCGTGGACGGCCGTTACGCCGGGTGGGTGTACAAGGGCAAGAACGGCCGCTACTTCGGCTTGCCGGAGGGCACCGAGCTGGACGAGTCCCCGGTCG
>JANLPD010000492.1:0-2147 GCA_031367045.1 Frankiales bacterium
CCATCCGAGTGACCGGACTCGGCTGAAGATGGAGATCCACGTCGTGGGCCACGTCGTCGCGCTGGTTGCCGTCGGCCTCGTGGTCGGGGCGATCGCTCGCCTGACCCTGCCCCGCCGCCAGTCCCTGCCCATCGCCATGACGATGCTCGTCGGCGCCGGCGCGATGGTCCTCACCGGCCTCGTCGCCCCCGGTCTGGTCGGGTTCTTCCTCGGTGTCGTCGTCGCCGTGGTGATCATCTCGCTCACGACCGGTGCCGCAGTTCAGTCGCCCGGCCGCGCCCGCTGACCCGGTCGACCCGCTAGGAGCTCAGGCCGAGCCTGGCCATCCGCTCGGTGTGCTTGTCGGTCAACTTGGTGAGCAGCCTGGTGATGCCGGCGAGGTCGCCGCTCCCGACGAGCAGCCCGAGTAAGGCGTCCCGCTCGACCGCGACCTGCTGGGCCTGGATGAGGGCCTCGCCGACCAGTCGCCGGGCCCACAAGGCCAGCCGCCCGGCGACCGACGGCTCCTCGGCGATGGCCTCGTTGACCCTCGCGACGACGAACGACGCCTGCCCCGCGTCCTTGAGCACCTCCAGCACGAGCGCCCGGGTGTCGGCGTCGGTGATGTAGGCCGAGACCTCGCGGTAGAAGTCGGTGGCGAGCCCGTCCCCGACGTACGCCTTGATCAAGCCCTCCAGCCAGCTGCTCGGCTGCGTCGAGTCGTGGAAGGCGTCGAAGGTGTCGATGAAAGGAGCCATCGCCGACTCCGGGTCGATACCCGCCTCGGTGAGGTGGTCGCGCAGCTGCTTGAAATGCCCGAACTCAGCCGCCGCCATCGTGGCGAGCGCCACCTTGTCGGCAACCGAGGGCGCCAGCTGCGCGTCACTCGCCAACCGCTCGAAGGCGGTCAGCTCGCCGTAGGCCAGCACACCGAGCAGGTCCACGGTCGCGACATCGAGACGGGCAGTCATGTCGGGCAGCCTAGAGGCGGGCCCGACCGGTAGGCTCGACCGTGACGGGGCGGTAGACGCCGCTCTGCACATGTGCGTGGACCGCCCCTCCCGCGGCGCGCCGGACGCCTCCCGCCAGGGACCGCGACCGCTGCGAGCCCGCTCCTGCTGTGGTCGGCGCGAAGAGCGAGAGGCATTGCCCTGACCACCGACCAGACGGACACCGAGGCGACCGACGTCGCCACTCCAGAGCCCACCGAGCCCAACGGCTTTGCCGCCCTCGGCGCCCGCGCCGAGACGGTGGCTGCCTTGGCTGCCGTGGGCATCACCAAACCCTTCGCCATCCAGACGATGACCCTGCCCATCGCGCTCAGCGGGCACGACCTGATCGGTCAGGCGCGCACCGGTACCGGCAAGACGCTCGGCTTCGGCGTCCCACTGCTGCAGGGCGTCAAGAGCAAGGCCGAGGGCGGCAACGGCACGCCGCAGGCGCTGGTCGTCGTCCCGACCCGCGAGCTCTGCGTCCAGGTTGCCAGCGACCTCGAGATCGCCGGCAAGACGCGCGAGATCCGGGTGCAGAGCATCTACGGCGGGCGGGCGTTCGAGCCGCAGGTCGAGGCACTCAAACGAGGCGTCGAGGTCGTCGTCGGTACGCCGGGGCGCCTGCTCGACCTGGCCCGCCAGAACCTGCTCAACCTCGGCCAGGTCGACGTGCTGGTGCTGGATGAGGCCGATGAGATGCTCGACCTCGGCTTTCTGCCGGACGTCGAACGCATCCTCGCCCTCACCCCTGACGAGCGGCAGACCATGCTGTTCTCGGCCACCATGCCCGGACCGGTGGTCGCCCTCGCCCGTCGCTTCATGCGGCAGCCGACGCACATCCGCGCCGAGGAGCCGGATGAGAACCGCACCGTTCCCGACACCAAGATCTTCGTCTACCGCGCGCACTCCATGGACAAGGGCGAAGTGCTTGCCCGCATCCTGCAGGCTCAGGGCCGCGGCCTCACGATGGTGTTCTGCCGCACGAAGCGGACCTGCGACAAGGTTGCCGCTGACATGCTCGACCGGGGCTTCGCCGCGGCGGCCGTGCACGGCGACTTGGGGCAGGGTGCCCGGGAACAGGCGTTGCGGGCGTTTCGCAGCGGCAAGATCGACGTCCTGGTCGCCACCGACGTAGCGGCCCGTGGGATCGACGTGCAGGACGTCACGCACGTCATC
>JANLPD010000512.1:0-1886 GCA_031367045.1 Frankiales bacterium
GCCGTCGACCTGTACGGCCATCTCGTCCCTGCTCGGCTGGAAGGGCTGAGGTCAACGTTCGACGCTGCCGTCACCGCTGCCCAGCACCCGCCAGCCAGTTCCAGGACGCCCACGTCGACCTGTGGCTCGACGGGCAGAACCTTCCCCGCAGGATGCGGATGAGCTTCGGCACGGACAAGGTCTCCTTCCGCTTCCAGTTCGAGTTCGCCGACTACGGCGGACCGATCCGGGTCCTGGCCCCTCCTGCGACGGACGTCACCCGGGCCGAAACCCTCCAGCAGGCCATGCAGCAGCTCCAAGCTGTCCTGCGGCCCTAGCTGGCAGTCAAAGCCCGGCCGTTCTCGAGTGCCCAGTCGACGGCGCGAGGGATGTCCTGGACCGGATAGCGAACAGCCGTGACCACGCTGTCGCTGGAGATGGCGAGCACCGAACGGCGTAGCCGCACCTGGTCGGCGACGCGGACGGTCGGCAGTCGCAGTGCCGCGGCGAGCTGCAGGTCGCTGTCGGACAGCAGCGGGAAGCCGATGCCCTCGAGATCGGCGAAGGCACGCTGCTCCTCCGGTCGCTGGGTCGACACCCCGTGGACGCTGACCCCGGCCGCGGTGAAGTCCGGCAGGCGGTCACGGAACAGCCGGTTCTCCAACGTGCAGCCAGCGGCCCCCGGGACGTCGGACCAGCCCTGGGGTAGCGGGCTCGGGGCGCCGGTTGCGGGGTAGGCGAACAGCACCGTCGGGCCGTCGACGACATGCCCGTCACCGCTGGTGGCAGGCAGGCTCAGGTCGGGCACGCGCGTCCCGACGAGCGCGTGCAGCCGCACCTCGTCGGCTCCGTCGGATGACGTGGCAGTGACCTCGCCGTCGCCGAGGACCCAACGATCGCCCCAGTCCTGCAGGCCAACCATGACCGGCAGCAGTGCTCGGCCACGTGCGGTCAGGACGTAGTCGTGCCGCACCGGGTTGTCCTGGTAGGGCACCTGCTCCAGTACGCCGGCGTCGAGCAGGTGCCGCAGCCGCTCGGCGAGGACCTTGCGGGACACCCCCAGCTCCCCGACGAGGTCGTCGAACCGGCGGTGTCCGCGGGCGACGTCGCGGATGACGAGCCAGCACCACTGGTCCGTGAGCACTGCCGCGGCAGCCGACACCGCGCAGGTGGGGTCGGGTCTGCGAGGCATGGGTCGAGTCTAGTAAGTTCCGAATAGAAACTCACTGGAGGAACAGGTGCTGCGCACGTCACCGGCTTGGCTCAAGGCCCTGCTGCTCGGTCACCTCGTCAGTGCTGCCGGGTCGTTGGCCTGGCTCTACCTGACGCTGTGGCTGGTCGACGAACGCGGTCGCTCGCCCGGAGTTGCCGGCCTGATCACCGCGGCTTACGGCGCGGGCGCGATCGGCGGCAACCTGGTCGGCGGATCGCTGGGCGACCGGTTCGGCCTGCGTCGCGCGCTGGCTGTGTCCAAGGCGCTCGCGGTGCTCACCTGCCTGGCGTTCCCGCTCTGTCCGGACGCGCTGCTCCTCCCGCTCGCCCTGCTGAGCGGCCTCACAGGTGGAGCAGGCAGACCGCTCATGAGCGCCGTCGTCGCCACCGCGCTGCTACCCGAGCTGCGTCGCGAGGGCATCGCGCTGTCGCGGGCAGCGTTCAATGCCGGCACGGTGCTCGGCCCGCCGCTGGGCGGACTCCTTGCCCTGAACCACTTCGGCTGGGTCTTCGTCATCGACGGCGTGACCAGTGCCGTGCTGCTGCTCGTCGTGCTGTCGTGGCCGTCCTCGTCATCTCCGTCGGGGAGATGCTCTACAAGCCGACCGCCACCGCCTACGCCGCGGAGCTCGCGCCCGACGGCGCCGCAGGCCGCTACCAGAGCGTGTACGCATCAGCGTCGATCGGGGGGATGG
>JANLPD010000518.1:0-2362 GCA_031367045.1 Frankiales bacterium
GCTCGGTGCCGGCTCGATGACCGGTCTGCCGATCATCGAGACCAAGGGCAACGACGTGTCGGCGTTCATCCCGACCAACGTCATCTCCATCACCGACGGCCAGATCTTCCTCGAGACCGACCTGTTCAACTCCGGTGTCCGGCCGGCTATCAACGTCGGCATCTCGGTCTCCCGCGTCGGTGGCAACGCGCAGATCAAGGCCATGAAGTCGGTCTCCGGCCGGCTGCGCCTCGACCTGGCGCAGTACCGCGAGCTGGAGGCCTTCTCGGCCTTCGGCTCCGACCTCGACAAGGCCTCCAAGGCCCAGCTCGAGCGCGGTGCCCGGCTGGTCGAGCTGCTCAAGCAGGGGCAGTTCTCCCCCATGCCGGTGGAAAAGCAGGTGGTCTCGATCTGGGCCGGCACCAACGGGTTCCTCGACATCGTGCCGGTGGGCGACATCCGCCGCTTCGAAGCCGAGTTCCTCGACCATCTCAGCCGTTCCCACCAGGGCATCTACGACGCCATCTTGTCGACGGGCAAGCTCGAGGACGGCACCATCGAGCAGCTCACCAACGCCATCGGGGAGTTCACCAACAGGTTCCAGACCAGCGACGGCAAGGTGCTGGTGAAGGACCTCCCGGTCGACGCGATGGCCAAGGGCGCTGAGGGCCAGGAGAAGATCACCTCCTACAAGAAGCCGGCCCCGCCAGCGACGACCGGGCACTAAGCAGATGGGTGCCCAGCTCCGGGTCTACCGACGCCGTATCCGGTCGGTGCAGTCGACGAAGAAGATCACCCGCGCGATGGAGCTCATCGCCGCGTCGCGGATCGCCAAGGCACAGGCCCGGGTCGCGGCTGCCCTGCCTTACACGCGCGAGATCACCAGGGTGCTCTCGGCGTTGGCGTCGCAGTCCACCGTCGACCATCCGCTCGTCAACGCCAAGCCCGACGCCACCCGCGCTGCCGTGCTGGTGATCTCCAGCGACCGGGGGCTCGCGGGCGGCTACAACGCCAACGTGCTGAAGTCCGCAGAGGCGCTCGGCGGGCTGCTGCGCGGCGAGGCCAAGGAGCCGGTCGCCTACCTGATCGGCCGTAAGGCGGTTGGCTTCTACCGGTTCCGCAGCCGTCCCGTCGTGGAGTCCTGGACCGGCTTTTCCGAGCAGCCCTCCTACAGCGACGCCAAGCGCGTCGCCGACACCTTGATCGAGGCGTTCCTGACGCCCACCGAGGAGGGCGGGGTGGACGAGATCCACGTCGTCTACACCGAATACGTCTCGGCCCTCACCCAGCGCCCGATCGCCCAGCGCGTGCTGCCGCTCGTGGTGGAGGAGTCCGACGCACCGCCGCCGGACGGTCCGCTGCCGCTGTACGAGTTCGAGCCGGAGTCCGAGGAGCTGCTCGACGCGCTGCTGCCCCGGTACGTCGAGACGCGCATCTATGCCGCCCTGCTGGCGTCGGCGGCCTCCGAGTCTGCTTCGCGCCGGCGCGCCATGAAAGCCGCAACGGACAACGCGGACGAGCTCATCAAGTCGCTCACCCGAGCAGCAAACTCGGCCCGTCAGGCCGAGATCACCCAAGAGATCAGCGAGATCGTCGGGGGCGCCAGCGCGCTGTCGTCGGCAGGAAGTGAGTGACCAGATGACCACCACCGCAGACAGTCTGGCCGTCGAGGTCGCCCAGCCGGGTGGCATCGGGCGGGTGGCCCGAGTCATCGGCCCTGTCGTCGACGTCGAGTTCGCGCCCGACGAGATGCCGGCGATCTACAACGCGCTGCACGTCGACCGCACGCTGGGTGGTGAGACCGCCACGCTGACGCTGGAGGTCGCCCAGCACATCGGTGACAACCTGGTCCGCGGCATCGCCATGCAGCCCACCGATGGCCTGGTCCGAGGCGCCCCGGTGCAGGACACCGGCGCCTCGATCTCGGTGCCCGTCGGCGATGTCACCAAGGGCCATGTCTTCAACGCCCTCGGCAAGCCGATGGACGTGTCCGAGGACAGCCTGGACATCAAGGTCCGCTGGCCCATCCACCGGCCGTCGCCCGCCTTCGACCAGCTCGAGTCCAAGACCGAGATGTTCACCACCGGCATCAAGGTCATCGACCTGCTCGCCCCCTACGTCTCGGGCGGGAAGATCGGCATGTTCGGCGGCGCCGGTGTCGGCAAGACCGTCGTCATCCAGGAGATGATCTACCGGGTCGCCAAGGAGTTCTCCGGGGTCTCGGTGTTCGCCGGCGTCGGTGAGCGCACCCGCGAGGGCAATGACCTGTTCGGGGAGATGACCGAGTCCGGCGTCATCAACGACACCGCCCTGGTCTTCGGCCAGATGGACGAGCCACCGGGCGTGCGCCTGCGCGTCGCCGTGTCGGCGCTCACGATGGCGG
>JANLPD010000586.1:0-1822 GCA_031367045.1 Frankiales bacterium
GGCCTGCCACAGCGTCGCTGGCGACGAGAGCTACATCCTGAAGGTGCGGGTGGCCCTGCCGGCCGACCTGGAGACCCTCTTGCGCGAGATCCGGGCCGCCGCCTCGGTCTCCACCCGGACGACCGTCGTGCTGAGCACCGCCTGGGAGGGGCGCATCCCGCCGCCGGTCTGACCTTTTCGCCCACCCGGACCGCTTCGCCCACCCGGACCGCTTCGCCCACCGGGACCGCTTCGCCCACCGGGACCGCTTCGCCCACCGGGACCGCTTCGCCCACCCGCGGCACTTCCTGGGTCGGAGCAACGTTTTGCCGGCCGAAAACCGTCGTCCCGAGCCAGGAAGTCGCGGTTTGTGGGCTGGGGTCGCGGTTGATGACAGGTCAGCCCCGACCGAGGACCCGGTCGACGGCAATCTCGATGACGACCCGTTGCGGGTTCACCGCTGGCTGGCGGTACCGCAGCGCGTGGCGCCGCACCCCCTCGGCCACCCGGTCGGCGTCGTCGCTGACGACAGCGGTTCCCTCCAGCGCCAGCCAACGGACACCGTCAACCTGCGCGACGACCGCCCGGGACCCGGCCCGAGCATGGGCCGCTTTGCGCGAGGAGCCGTTGGTGATGACCCGGGCCAGGCCGGCCTCGTTGTCCCAGCTGAACCCGATGGCGACGACGTGCGGGGTGCCGTCCGGCCGCAGGGTCGTGAGCGTCGCGAGGTGCCGGTCGATCAGGAAGGAGAGCACCTCGGCCGGGAGCGCAGCGGGGTCGAGGGCCATGCCGCCAGCCTAGGGAGACGTTCGTCCAGGGCAGGGCGACGTCGCCCCCGCGTTGGCCACTGGCCGGGCTGTGGAAGGGTCGACGTGATGGATCTCGCCGCTGCTCTGGACGCCGGTCCGGGTTGGCCCGACGTCCCGGCCCGGTCCGGACCGCTTGGCGGTGTCCGCGTCCTGGACCTGTCCCGGGTGCTGGCCGGGCCCTACTGCTGCATGGTGCTCGCCGACCTCGGCGCGGACGTCGTGAAGGTGGAGCGTCCAGGCCTCGGTGACGACACCCGCCACTGGGGCCCGCCCTTTCACGGCGACGACGCCGCCTACTTCTTCTCGGTCAACCGCGACCGCCGCTCGCTCGCCCTCGACCTGACGACGCCGGCCGGCCGGACCGTCGTCGCGCGGCTTGCGAGGCGGGCTGACGTTGTCGTCGAGAACTTCCTGCCTCGCCACCTCGCGGCTCTCGGTCTGGACGACCTACGGGACGCCTCCCCAGCGGTCTGGGTGTCGGTCCGCGGTGCTGGTGGCGACGGCCCAGACGGCGGCAAGCCAGGCTATGACGTCATGGCGCAGGCCCGCAGCGGCCTGATGTCGGTGACCGGCACGACCGAGCCGACCAAGGTCGGGGTGGCCGTGGCCGACGTCGTGGCCGGCCTCTACGCCGCGGTGGGCGCGCTCGCCGGCCTGCTGTCGAAGCGACCCCTGCGGGTGGAGGTGGGCCTGCTGGAGGCGGCCGTGTCGATGCTGGTCAACCAGGCCAGCAATGCCCTTGTGGGCGGCACCGTCCCGAGCTTTGCCGGCAACGACCACCCCAACATCGCGCCCTACGGGCCCGTGCGGTGCGCCGACGGGCCGCTCGTCCTCGGCGCCGGCAACGACAGCCAGTTCGCCGACCTGTGCGCAGCGCTGGGACTCCAGACGCGGCCGCAGTGGGCGACCAATGCCGGCCGGGTCGCGGACCGGGTCGAGCTCGCCGCGACGCTGGCGTCCCTGCTGTCGACGCGTACCGCCCGCGAGTGGGCCGCCGTCCTGGACGCCGCCGGTGTCCCGTGCGCCCCAGTGCA
>JANLPD010000612.1:0-2063 GCA_031367045.1 Frankiales bacterium
GAGGTGAGAACGGGTTGTTATCCACGCCGCCGGGCTTGCCAGACTGACATGAGGTAGCGGCACCTCTATGCGGTCGAGGCTGGGTGCCGTGGGGGCTACTCAGGACGCCGATCGTGCGTCTCCGGGAGCCTCCCGGGCTACGTAAGGTGCCGCCCTGGTCGTCGAAGCCCGGAGGGCCCAAATGCCGACAGAGGCCCCGACCATGTGGAAGGCATACCTGCCGAGTGGTAGGTTTGCTTACCGCATAAAGGAGGCGCCATGCACGCCGGATTGCCCCTGCGCTCGATAATCCCGACCATCGACGCCCCCGTCCTGACGGTCTTGGCCGGGACCACGCGGCCCCTGTCCGGCCGACGCATCGCAGCCCTCGCGGGCGCGAGTCATCCGGCAGTGGGTGCCGTCCTGGCCCGACTGACGGAGGCGGGCATCGTGACTGCGACCCCTCAAGGGCCGTCGGTGCTGTACGTCGCCAACCGCGACCACCTCGCCTGGCCGGCGATCGAAGCCCTCACCCGGTTGCGTGGTGCTGCGCTGGAGCTGATGCGCGACAGCATCGGCTCCTGGTCGATCGCGCCCCGGACTGCGCTGCTGTTCGGGTCGTTTGCCCGTGCTGACGGTGACGACAGCAGCGACATCGACCTGCTTCTCGTACCGCCGAGCATGCCGTCGAGTGCCAGGGCTGGCCAGGGGTGGCAGCAACGGTGGGAGCACCAAGTCGTCGAGCTGCAGGAATGCGTCCAGCGCGCGACCGGCAACCACCTGCAGGTCCTCGACGAAGACCTTGGCAAGCTCCTGCGTCGGGTGCAGGTGGCCGACCCCATCCTCGACAGCTGGCGGGCCGACGGCTTGGTCCTGGCAGGAACGGCCACCCTTGATGAGGTCCTGCTCGAGGCCATTGCCAAGGAGCGGGTGTGACCCCTCGACCAGCCGGGCGTGTCACCCCCTGCACGCCTGCCGACGCCCGCGCCCGCCTGCGCAAGGCACAGTCCTTCACCAGTGGCGCTGAGCTGGTCCTCGAGCTCGGCGAAGAGACCGGTCTTGACCTGCCCGCGGTCGCCGCCGCCCTGTCCGTACTGGCCGGGATCGCTGCGGCCGACGCAGCCTGCTGCAGCGCCCTGGGTGAGCGGTCTCGCGGGCAGGACCACCGGCAAGCCGAGCAGCTGGTCGCCACGGTTCTGCCGCACGGCCCGCAGATTGCCAAGGACCTCAAGCGGTTGCTGGAGCGCAAGGACAACGCGCACTACGGCGTGATCAGCACCACCGACAAGGAAGCGCGCGACATGCTGGGCTGGGCGAAGCGCCTAGTTGGCGACGCGCAACGGGTCCTCGACCGCTGACCCATACCGGTGCCCGGCTGAGCCGACCAAACCGTCGTTCACAAATCCTGGGCCGTCTGTGGGCCGTGAGAGATCGGCCACAGGGGGTAGCGACGGGTCAACCGCGGACACCAGCGGAATATGTATAACCGCAGGTCAGAAGCCCTTTTCCGCAAATTCTCGCAGGTCAGAGCCTTGCGCGATCTCACGCTGGCCACTTTCCGTTTCAACGTCTGAATCGGACCTATAACCGCAGGTCACGGCTTGCGCCGTACTCCCGGGCCGTGATGGGGCCGTCACAGAAGTGGCGGTAGCAGTCGCGAAGAGCCCGCTGGCACCTTGCGGGTCCGATCCTCGGCCGTTGGCCACGGGTGCGCGTAGGTGTTCAAGATGGTTGTCGCCTTTGCGTGTCCAAGGGCTCTCTGCATGGTGACCACGTCGCAGCCGGCGCCAATGAGACCGGTGGCGTACCCGATCTTCGAGCAACTGGGAAGGCAGTTCGATGTTCTCGCCACGCAATGAGCGCTCAAGCCACGGGTGCGTAGGTGCGACTGCGGGTCGTGCGTACCGCGCCGGTCATCAGGTTTGAGGCATGATCCAGGCGTGGCTGAGGTCCCCATCTCTTTGCGAGAACCGCTTGACCAGTTGCGTCGCGCGTATCCGCATGGAGTCGCGGGCGAACGACGCTTGGCACTACCTCGTTGCACTCTCAGACGACAAGTCCGAGCGCAACATCGGCGCCTTGAT
>JANLPD010000649.1:0-3289 GCA_031367045.1 Frankiales bacterium
GCCGGTTTCTTCATCGCCGAGGGTGAGAAGGTCATCGCCCGGGCGGCCGCGGCCGGCTACCCGGTCCGGTCGCTGCTGCTGAGCCCGCAGCGGCTGGCCGACCTGCGGCCGGAGGTGGCGGCCCTGCGCTGTCCGGCGTACGTCGCGTCGTACGCCGTGCTGGAGGCGGTGACCGGCTTCCATGTACACCGCGGGGCGCTGGCGTCGTTCGGGCGGATCCCGCTGCGCACGGCGCAGGACGTCCTTTCCGGCGCCACGCGGGTTCTGGTGATGGAGGCGGTCACCAACCACACCAACCTCGGCACCGTCTTTCGCAGCGCGGCCGCCCTGGGCATCGACGCGGTGCTGCTCAACCCGCAGTCTTGCGACCCGCTCTACCGGCGAACGGTCCGGGTCTCGATGGGCCAGGTCTTTGCGGTGCCGTACGCCTACCTTCCGTCCTGGCCCGGGGGAGTCGAGCTCGTCCGCGAGTCGGGGTTCCGGGTCCTCGCGCTGACGCCTGCGCCGGACGCGGTCGCCCTTCAGGAGGTTGTCATCGGCGCGACCGACAAGGTCGCGCTCATGTTCGGTGCCGAGGGACCCGGGCTGACGCAGGAGGCCATGGCGGCCAGCGACCTGCGGGTGCGCATCCCCATGGCAGCCGGCGTCGACTCGCTCAACGTCGCCGCGGCCGCCGCTGTGGCGTGCTGGGTTGTAGGTCGCCGCGCCTGACAGGATGGGCCGATGAAGCGCACCCTGCTGCTGGTGCTCGCCGTGCTCGCGCTGGCCCTCACCGCCTGTGGCGGCAGCTCCGGTGGGAGCGACAAGGCCGCCTATGTGGCGAAGGCCGCGCAGGTCTGCACGGATGCCAAGGCAGCCAAAGACCAGGCAGGCAAGGTCACGCCGACCAAGACCGAGCAGATCGCGCCCTACGTCGACGCGATCGTCGCCGTCGCCAAGGACGCGGCAGCCAAGCTCCGCGCCATCGCGCCGCCGGCAGCCGACAAGGCGGCTCTGGCCGCCAAGCTGCTGGACCCGCTCGACGCGCAGGTCAAGGAGGGGGAGGCCTACGCCGGCAAGGTGCACGCCGCCGGCAATGACGCCACCAAGGTGCTCACCCTGCTCGCGAACAAGCCGGGGGCCGGCAAGATCGACGTTGCGTTCCTCAAAGAATACGGCCTGGACGCCTGCGTGAAGGCCGCTGAGGCCAGCTGAGGACCTGGCCCGCCCGTCAGGTCCCGGTCGCCTCGTCAACGAGGTCGAGCGCCGCCTCCACCACGGAGCGGGCGTCCAGGCCGTGGTAGGCGTGCACCTCGTCGACGCCGCCGCCCTGGCCGAAGACAGACACTCCGAGGCAGGTCGTCGGCGTGCGCGTCACCGACCCGAGGAAGGCGAGTGTGTGCGGGTGTCCGTCGATCACCGTCACCAGCGGTGCGCGTCCCCCGAGGGCCCGATCCAGGACCCCATCGTCCACTCCGTGGGCAGGTCCGCGCAGCAGGCCGCGGCGGGCCTGCACGGCGCGCCACAGCCGGTCGTACGACGTCACCACGACGACGTCGGCTCGGACGCCGAGCCCGGCCAGCAGGTCTGCTGCCTGCAGCACGTTGGGCACCAGGGCCCCGACGCCCACCAAGGTGACGTCAGGCCGCCCGGTGGACCTCAGCAGGTAGGCCCCGGCGAGCACGTCGCGACGCCGGGACTCCCGGTCCTCGGGCAGGTTGGCGAGCGCCTGGTCGATCGGCCGGGTCGATAGCCGCAGGTACGCCGACTCGCCGTCGGGCCGGCCGAGCCTGGACAGGGCGTCCAGGAAGCACCACTCGGTCTCGATCGCGAAGGCCGGCTCGTACGACGTCACGCCTGGCTGCTCGAGCCCGATCGAGGGAGTCCCGATGCTCTGGTGCGCCCCGCCCTCCGGGGCGAGCGTCACGCCGGAGGGCGTGCCAACGAGCACCGACTGTCCGCCGGCGTAGGTCCCGAAGGCCCACGGCTCGAGCGCCCGGCCGACGAACGGGTCGTAGACGGTGCCGACCGGCAAGAGCGGCTCGCCGCTCTTGGACCAGGTGGCTCCGAGCTCGCCCAGCAGGCCGACCAGGTTGACCTCGGCGATGCCCAGCTCGATGTGCTGGCCGGTAGCGGTCTCGCGCCACCGGACGAGCCGGTCATCGGGTCGTCCCTCGCCCGAGGCGAACCAGTCATGACGGTCCTGCGGCGACCACACGCCGACCTTGTTGATCCAGCCGCCGGTGTTGGTGGACGACGCGACGTCGGGGGAGACGGTGACGAGGCGGGCGGCCACCTCGGGGGCGTCCCGCACCAGGTCGGTCAGCAATCGCCCGAGGGTGGCCTGTGTCGAGTGCTCGCCGCGGTAGCCCCGTCCGAGCTCTGGCGGCACCGCCGGCGGCTCCCGCAGCACAACGGGTTCGCGGCCGAGCCGCCCCGCCACCTCGGTGCACAGCCGACCGGCCGGGCTGGCGGGGTCGAAGGCGTGCCACGGGTCCTGCGGGTCCGCGCCGAGGGAGGCGGCGAGCTGGCCGTACTGCTCCTCGGTGAGCAGCGCGCTGTGGTTGCCGGGATGGCCCTCCACGGGCAGGCCGCGGCCCTTGACGGTGTAGGCGAAGACCACCGTCGGGCGGGTGTTGTCGACGGAGCGGAAGGCCTTTCGCAACTCGAGCAGGTCGTGGCCGCCGAGGTCGCGCAGCAGCTCGTGGACCTCCTGGTCGGAGGATCGTTCGAGCAGGGCAGCGACCGGGAGGCTGTCGCCGACGAGCCGGTCCCGGAGCGACTCGGCGGGCGTGCGGAGGAGCCACTGGTACTCCTCGTTGCCCATCTCGTCGATGCGCTGCCGCAAGGATTCGCCGCCATCCCGGGCGAACAGCTCCTGCAGGCGCCGGCCGTACTTCACCTCGACGACCTGCCATCCGGCGGCGGCGAACATCCCCTGCCACCGGCTGATCGCGATGTCCGGGACGATGCGGTCCAGCGACTGGCGGTTGAGGTCGACGACCCACAACACCTCGCCGAGGCGCTGCACCATCGGGTCGGCCACGCACTCCCAGATGGCTCCCTCGTCGAGCTCGGCGTCACCCAGCAGGCTGATCTGCCGCCCACCGGCCGGGACGTCGGCGTGGGACTGGAGGTAGCGGTGGGCGAGGGCGCCCCAGACGGGTGCGGTGGCGCCGATGCCGACCGAGCCGGTGGAGTAGTCGGGGACGTCCGGGTCCTTCGTGCGGGACGGGTAGGGCTGCAGGCCGCCCAGCTCACGCAGCCGCGGCAGGTAGGACGCGTCGAGGCGACCGAGCAGGAAGTTGAT
>JANLPD010000561.1:0-2278 GCA_031367045.1 Frankiales bacterium
GTTCGAGCGCCACGGCGACGTCGTGACCCTCAAGGAGGTCCTCGAGGGCGGGGACCGCGCGCTCGTGGTCGGCCACACCGACGAGGAGCGGATCGTCATGCTCGCCGACATCCTGCTCGACCAGCCGATCAAGCCGGGCGACTCGCTGCTCATGGAGAGTCGCAGCGGTTACGTCTACGAGCGCATCCCGAAGTCCGAGGTCGAGGAGCTCGTCCTCGAAGAGGTGCCCGACATCGACTACTCCGACATCGGTGGGCTGGCGTCCCAGATCGAGGCGATCCGAGACGCGGTCGAGCTGCCCTTCCTGCACAAGGAGCTGTTCAAAGAGCACCAGCTGCGGCCGCCGAAGGGGGTGCTGCTCTACGGGCCTCCAGGGTGCGGGAAGACGCTGATCGCCAAGGCGGTCGCCAACTCGCTGGCAAAGAAGGTCGCAGAGGTGACCGGCAAGCCGGACGGCCGCGCGTTCTTCCTCAACATCAAGGGTCCTGAGCTGCTCAACAAGTACGTCGGGGAGACCGAGCGCCACATCCGGCTGATCTTTCAGCGGGCCAGGGAGAAGGCGTCCGAGGGCACGCCCGTCATCATCTTCTTCGACGAGATGGACTCGATCTTCCGGACCCGCGGCAGCGGGGTGTCCAGCGACGTCGAGACGACGATCGTGCCGCAGCTGCTGTCGGAGATCGACGGGGTCGAGACGCTTGAGAACGTCGTCGTCATCGGCGCCTCCAACCGCGAGGACATGATCGACCCCGCGATCCTGCGGCCGGGCCGCCTGGACGTGAAGATCAAGATCGAGCGACCCGACGCGGAGGCGGCAAAGGACATCTTCGGCAAGTACATCCGCACCGACCTGCCGCTGCACGAGGACGACCTCACCGAGCACGGCGGGTCGCGAGACGCCACCGTTGCGGCGATGATCCAGCGGACCGTCGAGCGGATCTACACCGAGGAGGAGGAGAACCGTTTTCTTGAGGTGACCTACGCCAACGGAGACAAGGAGGTCCTCTATTTCAAGGACTTCAACTCCGGCGCCATGATCGAGAACATCGTCGCCCGGGCCAAGAAGATGGCCATCAAGGACTTCCTCGAGACGAGCCAGAAGGGGCTGCGACTGCAGCACCTGCTGACTGCGTGCATCGATGAGTTCAAGGAGAACGAAGACCTGCCAAACACCACCAACCCAGACGACTGGGCCCGGATCTCGGGCAAGAAGGGCGAGCGGATCGTCTACATCCGCACCCTCGTCACCAGCGCCAAGGGTTCGGAGACCGGGCGGTCCATCGACACGGTGGCCAATACCGGGCAGTACCTCTAACCGCGGCCACCCTGAGTCCTGGCTCGGCCGTTGCCCCACATCGACCCCACCTGGCAGATGGCTGTTGTCGCTGCTGCCGGTTTCCTGCTGGCCGCTTTCGGCGGCTGGCGCTCGGGTCGGCGCAGGACCGCGGCCGCGCTGAGTGAGAGCGCGCTCGTCGTCACGTTGTTCGCAGCGTGGCAGGTCATCGGTGCGGCGACCCACCGGGAGGTCGCCGGGGCGACTGCCAACGCGTTGCGGGTCTGGGACGTCGAGAGCTGGCTCCACCTGCCGAACGAGCTCTCGTGGCAGCAGGCCCTACTGCCGCACCCGGTCTGGTCGCAGATTGCCAACGGCTACTACCTCTACGGCCACTTCAACCCGGTGGTCCTGCTGCTTGCCTGGACGTGGCTACGCCATCGCGAGCACTACCCCCGGCTTCGCCTCCAGCTGGCCCTGCTCACGATCGGGGGCTTCGTGCTGCACGCCATCCCGGTCGCCCCCCCGCGTCTGGTGCCGCAGCTGGGTTTTCACGACCTAGCCCTGGAGTACGGCCAGTCGGTCTACGGCTCCTTCGGCGCGGGGATCCCCGGCCAGCTGCTGGCGATGCCGTCGCTGCACGTCGGCTGGGCGGTCCTGATCGGCTGGACAGCCGTCCGCGTCTCCACCAGCAGGTGGCGCTGGCTGGCCCTGCTGCACCCAGCACTGATGGCCTACGTCGTCGTCGTGACGGCCAACCACTGGTGGCTCGACGGGGTCGTCGCATGCGGACTGCTCGCTCTCGCGGTGCCGATGGAGCAGGCACTGCTCGCCTTGTGGGCCCGCCTGCGTGGCACCCCGCTGCCAGCCGTCGGGGCGGTCGCGGTCCCTGCTGCCGGCTGACAACGGGAGCGCCGCGCAGCTTTGGCGCCGCCGGAGCCTGACGACGGTTCTGGGCAATCGGCCTACGCTCACCACATGAGCACCCGGCGCGTCATGGGGATC
>JANLPD010000575.1:0-6378 GCA_031367045.1 Frankiales bacterium
CCGAGATGGCAATGCTCGACTACCTGCACATGTTCTACAAGCTGTCGCCGAACGGCATCCCGGCCCGCACGCTCCGGCGGATGGGCGCGATCGACTTCGCGACGACCATCGCCCCCGGGCTGCGCGACGTCTTGCTGACCGGCAAGGTCAAGGAGGCGGTCACCCGCAGGGACAAGGGCCGGCCGGCGTACGACGCGGTAGTTCTGGACGCGCCGCCGACGGGACGCATCGCAAAGTTTCTCAACATCTCCGCCGAGGTTGGCGGCCTGGCCAAGGTGGGACCCATCAAGACCCAGTCGGACAGCGTCATGGCTACGTTGCGATCACGGCTGACCGCAGTCCATCTCGTCACGATGCTCGAGGAGATGCCGGTGCAGGAAACCGTCGACGGCGTTGGCGAGTTGGCGTCACTCCAGCTGCCGGTCGGAGGCGTGATCGTCAACGCCGTACGCACTCCGCTGTTGTCCGCACCGGACCTGGTCGCGGCCGAGGCAGGGACGCTCGACCGCGACGCGGTCACGAAGGGACTTAAGGCCGCGGGGCTGAAGGTGACCGATGCGACGGTGTCCCTGCTGATCGCCGAGGCCGAGGACCACGCCCACCGCGTCGCCCTCGAGGAGCGCGGACGCGACGCGCTGGCCCATCTGTCGCGGCCGACCTACGAGCTGCCACTGCTCCCCGACACCATCGATCTGGGCGGTCTCTACGAGCTGGCCGGGTCGCTGCGTGAGCAGGGCCTTGCATGAGTGCCCCGCGGCTGGACGTCGACGAGGTCCTGGACACCGCCAAGATCCTCGTCTGCTGCGGCTCGGGCGGGGTCGGCAAGACCACTACTGCAGCTGCCCTCGCGGTCCGCGCGGCCGAGCGGGGCCGCCGGACGGTCGTGCTGACGATCGACCCAGCCAAGCGATTGGCGCAGTCGATGGGCCTGTCCGAGCTGGACAACGTGCCCCGGGCGGTGATTGGCGTTGGGGGCAAGCTCGACGCGATGATGCTGGACATGAAGCGCACCTTCGACGAGATCGTCGAGGCGCACGCCCAGCCGGGCAAGGCAGCGGCCATCCTTGCCAACCCCTTCTACATCGCGCTTTCCACCTCCTTCGCCGGGACTCAGGAGTACATGGCGATGGAAAAGCTCGGGCAGCTCCGGGCCACCAGGAGGTGGGACCTCATCATCGTCGACACGCCGCCGACGCGGTCGGCGCTGGACTTCCTGGACGCTCCACAGCGCATGACGGCGCTGCTGGACGGGCGCATGGTGCGGATCCTGCTCGCACCGGCCAAGGCCAGCGGAAAGGCCTATCTAAAGGTGGTTACGGCCGGCCTGAACGTCTTCACCGGTGCCATCACCCGCATCATCGGGGCGAGCGTGCTGCAGGATGTGTCGCAGTTCGTTGCGGCCCTGGAAACGCTCTTCGGTGGCTTCCGCGAGCGGGCCCAGACCACCTACGACCTGCTCAAGGCGCCCGGCACGATGTTCGTCGTCGTGGCCACGCCAGAGCGCGACGCCCTGCGTGAGGCGGCCTATTTTGTCGAGCGGCTGAGCGAGGAGTCCATGCCGCTCGCCGGCCTCGTCGTCAACCGGGTGCACCGCTCCGGTGCCGCCGGCTTGTCCGCCAAGAGGTCCGAAGCGGCAGCCGAGCAGCTGGAGGAAGCCGGGTCGGCCCCGCTGGCCGCAGCTGTCCTGCGGCTGCACGCCGACCGGGTGGCACTCGCCGCGCGTGAGGTGCGGCTGCAAGGGCGGTTCACCACCGCGCACCCGGGCGTCGCTCTGGTCGAGGTGGCCGCTCAGCCGGGGGACGTGCACGACCTGGCCGGCCTGCGGGCCGTGGGCGCCGACCTGGCCGGTGGCCGGGCCGCTGCCGTCCCCGGCTGACCGGCCCACGCCGTGGTCTTGTCGATCTGGACTAGGCGGAAGCGGAGTGCTCTGCGCGGGCCTGGGCGAACAGACGCTTCCAGGAGGTGACCTCGGGGCGGCGCCGCAGCAGGGCGCGTCGCTCACGCTCGGTCATGCCACCCCAGACCCCGAACTCCACGCGGTTGTCGAGGGCGTCGGACAGACACTCCGTGCGCACCGGACAGGCCAGGCAGACGGCCTTGGCGCGGTTCTGGGCGGCACCGGTCACGAAGAGCTCGTCCGGGTCCGCCGTCTTGCAGGCGGAGAAGGCGGTCCAGTCCTGAGCGTTCTGCACAACGGGTCCTTGCATAGGGGTCGGTGAGGGGTCAGCGACACTGCGTCAACCGAAATCATAGGAAAGCCGCGAACCGATGGGTAGGTCCGAAGGGACAGTTGCCCGTAGTCACTTCTAGTCAGAACGGGACAAGCCGGGCACCGCCACTTGGGCGCACCGGGCGAGAGCCAAGTGGCCCCCCGTACTCTCGGGTCGTGGCCCATCCCCAGCCTGTGCTGCCCCGTCTTGTCTTGGCGCTGGCGTGCAGCGCGCTCGTCGGCGTGCTCGTGGCCGGGCTGGCCTTCCCACTCGTCGGGGGCATCGGCCTGACCGCCAAGGCTCAGGCCGACGACTTCCTGGCCCGGCCGGCAGACCTGCAGATCGGGACACTCGACAACTCCAGCCGGGTCTTGGCAGCCGACGGCTCAGTCCTTGCCGTGTTCTTCTCCGAAAACCGCCTCAACGCCTCACTCGATGAGGTACCCGAGTTGGCCCGCAAAGCCCTCATCGCCATCGAGGACAGCCGTTTTTACGTCCATAACGGCGTCGACTTCAAGGGCACGCTGCGGGCCGCGGTGCGCAACGGCACCTCCGGCGGTGTCCGCCAGGGCGGGTCGACGCTGACCCAGCAGCTGGTCAAGAACCTGCTGCTCGAGCAGGCGCGCAACGACCCGAAGGCGCAGAAGGCGGCCCGGGTCCAGAACCTGGACCGCAAGCTCACCGAGGCCCGCTACGCGCTGGCGCTCGAGAAGAAGATGACCAAGGACCAGATCCTCGAGGCCTACCTGAACATCGCGTATTACGGCAACGGGGTCTACGGGATCAAGACGGCGGCCAACCACTACTTCGGCAAGCCGGTCCAGAAGCTCACCCTCGCCGAGGGCGCCCTGCTCGCCGGCATGGTCCAGAACCCCAACCGGCTCGACCCGAGCAACAAGGCCACAAGGGGCCTCGCCCTGGCCCGTCGCGCCGTTGTCCTGGACCGGATGAGCGACCTCGGTCTGATCACCGCGAGCCAGGCCGCCGCGGCGCGTCAGGAGCCCCTGCACCTGTCGATCCGCCTCGTCAGGAGCGGCTGCGAGGCACCCGGCGTCGAAGCGCCCTTCTTCTGCGACTTCGTCAGGCGCGAGGTCGAGGCCGACACGCCTCTCGGCAGGCTGCTCGGCGACACCAGAGAGGAACGTCAGCAGCGTCTCCTCGGGGGCGGCCTGACCATCCGCACGACGCTCGACTCCAAAGTCCAGAAGGCCGCTCAGGCGGCGGTCGACACCCAAGTGCCGCCGAAAGACCCGTTCGGGGCTGCCGCAGTGGCCGACTCGGTCGAGCCGAGCACCGGGGACGTCAAGGCCATGGCCGTGAACCGCACCTTCGGCGAAAGCAAGGACCGGCCCGAGCAGACCAAGGTCAACCTGGCTGTTGGTGGCACCCTCGGCTTTCAGGGCGGCTCGACGTTCAAGTTGTTCGTGCTGGCCAGGGCACTGCAGATGGGCATCCCGCTGTCCACGAAAATCAGTTCGCCGGCGCGCTACACCTCCAAGGTCTTCAGCGACAACGGCCAGCCGTACACCCCGAGCAACGCCGGCGAGTCCGAGGCGGGCGTGTTCGACCTGGTGAGTGGCACGGCGGAGTCGGTCAACACCTTCTTCGTCCAGCTCGAGGAGCGCACCGGCACCGACAAGCCAGCCGCGTTGGCCGAGGACCTCGGCGTTCACAATCTCGCAAACAAGACCGGTGACCTCAACCGAGGCGGCTCCTTCACCCTGGGTGGCGACACTGTCAGCCCGCTGGCGATGGCCGGCGCCTACGCCGCCTTTGCCAACCATGGCAACTTCTGCCCGCCGCGCGCCATCACGGCGATCACCGACTACGCCGGGAAGCCGCTTGCCGTCCCCGCCCAACGTTGCACCCAAGTCATCGAGCCGGACGTCGCCGACACGGTGACCTCGGTGCTGCAAGGCGTCATCGACGGACCGATCGGCAACCGCACCGGCGCCAAGGCCTCCATCGGCCGGCCGGCCGCCGGCAAGACCGGGACCGCGGACGACTCGAGAGCCACCTGGTTCATCGGCTACGTCCCCCAGCTGTGCACAGCGGTCTGGGTCGGCAAGACGACACCGACCCCATTGCAGAACGTCCGCATCAACGGTACCTACTACAAGAGCGTCTACGGCGGCTCGATCGCGGCACCACTCTGGGGGCAGGCGATGCAGGCGGCCTTGCAGGGTGTCCCCACCGAGCAGCTGGCCAATCCCAATGGCAACGTGGGCCAAGGGCAGCTAATCACGGTGCCCGATGTGACTGGCCAGCCCTACGACGCCGCCCGCCAGGTCCTGATCGACGCCGGGTTCAGCGTCCTGCGCGGGCGGACAGTGGACGGCGCACCGATTCCTTCCGGTGGGGCGGCGCGGACCAGCCCGGCCGCCGGGTCGGCGGTCCCCTCCGGTTCGACTATCTACCTCTACCCCTCCAACGGCCAACCGCCTCGCACGCCGACGACATCGCCGCCCCCCGCACCCGCCTCGCCAGGCCCGACGCCGGTCCCGACCAAGACCCGCAAGCCAGGGCCGCCGATCAAGAGCCTGGCGCCCGCCCTCGCGGCACCCTGAGCGAGGCTCCGTTCGCGCTTTGGTTCCCCTGGCAGCACTGCGGCCAGGCGGTACGTGCGTGGGCCGCGGCGGCGAACCTGCTCCGGGGGGATGGAACCAAGTCCGCCGCCGCGGGATCAGGGGTGCGGGGCCGCAAGGCCAAGGGGGGTGTTGTCGTGCTGTCGTCGTACCCGATGGGTGGTGGCCTAGCTTGGGGCGCCGCTACCGGGGCTCCCTTTCTGTGCAGCCAGCCTGGCGGTGGCGACGCGAACCTCCATCGGGCCGTCGGGTCAGTCCCGACCGGGGTCTCTGGCGTACCCGGTGTACGTCAGCGACGTACGCCGGTCAGGCCCAGTGGACTGCCCCGATCGCGGCCAGCTCCTCCAAGACGAGCCGTACGGCGATCGCCGTCCCAAGGGTCGGCGCACCGGTCTGGTCGGACAAGGAGCGGGCGAGCGACGGGGCCGAGCGGACGCCGTCGAGCAAGGGCCACAGCAGCATCCCGAGCTCGTCCAGCAGGACCTGCTCGCCGCCGCAGCGGACGAGCGCAGGTCCATCGCCCTGCTCCACCAGTTTTGCTGACGCGTCGCGGCAAGGAAGGTCACCGGAGCGCCAGATGGGTTCCGGCCGGGAACGCCGCAGCATGGTCATGCCGCAGATCGTGCGCTGCACGTCGGGCCCGCTGCGTCGCCCACCGTCGCTACGCACCCCTCACCCAGACGACGTACGCCAGTGACGATGGTCTACCTAGGGGCGGCTGCGTAGCGGGGACGAACCGCTCGGCGTCCGTCGCGGACAGCATCTCGACCCATGGACGCCACCCTAGAGACCACCTTCGCCAGCCGTAGACGCGTGCTCCTCGCGCTTCCTGTGCCGATCATCGCCGCCCTTGTTGTCGGCTGGCTCACCGCCCTCGCCACGCCCGCCAGCCCGCCCGGCTTCGACGCTCGCGCTGCGGTGCACATCAACCCGCAGACGGTGGCGGACCCGGTCCGGCGCGTGAACGGGAACGTGCCGTCGGACGTGCTGGACGCAATGTCTGACCCCGCGCTCCGCAAGGACGTCGCGAAGGCACTCGGGCTGGCGTCGGTGAGCAGCGACCAGGTGGCGATCACCCCGCGGCCGCTCAGTAACGGCGACGTCCTTGATGTCACGGCCACCGCTTCCACCTCCGCGGGCGCCGATGCGCTGGCATCGACCTACGCAAACCTCGGCGCCGCCCGGCTCCAGTTGGCGAGCAGCGAGCGGCTGAAGGCCGCGATCGCCCTGCTGGACAAGCAGCAGAGCGACCTCGCGGGCACTCAGGCCGAGCTCGCCCGCGCGGCCGCGAGGCTCGCACTGACAGACCCGGCCCGGAGCTCGGCCAACGAGCAGCTCGCGACGGTCGATCGGCAGCGAACGCAGCTCGCGGCCGACCGCAACACCCTGCTATCCACCTCCGCAATCCTCGGACCGTCAGCCCGCGCCACGTCAACCCTCGAAGTGACCGAGGTGCACGCCGTATCCCCCAAGCTGCTGCGAGGCGCTTTGGCGGGCGCCGCGACCTTCCTGCCGGTCGCACTCATCCTGCTGGGGTTCGCCGCATTCCGCCGCCGGGTGCCGCTGCTACGGGCCGGTGCGGA
>JANLPD010000590.1:0-2442 GCA_031367045.1 Frankiales bacterium
GTCGATGACGACGACGGCTGCCCCGCGCTTGTGGGCGGTCGCCGCGATGCGGTGGAAGTCGAGGACGGAGCGGTCGAGGCGGTCCGCGCTCTTCGCGAGGACGGTGTCGAACTCTCCCGAGGCTAGTCGGCGCTCCAGATCGTCGCGGGCTGGACGGGCGATTGCCGTTGAGCCGGAGACTCCCTCGTTCACGAAGAGGACGGGCTCAGGCCAGCCGCGTCGCTCCACCTCGGAAAGGATCATGCGGACCTGACCGGCGACGGAGACGCTCTCCTCCGTGGCGACAGATAGGCGGACGTAGCCTGCCGTGTTCTTAAGGGCCATGCCGGGGTCAGTACGCCCTACCCGGTGGAACCGTACGCAGTTCGAGCGCCAAGCCCAGGCAGAGCCGCAGGCCGTGGACTAGAAGCTCGACGCCAGCAGGTGCGGCCCGTAGGTGAGGCAGATCCCGCCGCTCGTCGCGGACAGGAACATCACCACGAGGACCCAGGCGGCCGGTCGGCGCCAGCCGCGGAGCGGGCTACCCATCACGCCCGGCATGTAGGCGGTCGGGAGACCAGTCGCGGCCCGTAACTCCTGCCAGTGGGGGTCAAGCTCGGCGTCCTGCGCCACATCGGGGACGTGGGAGTACTGGTCCAGCGACACGCTTCCTCCGAAAGGTCCCCACCATTGTGGCCCAACGCGCGGTGCTCGCATATGACGGAGTGCTGACGCGTGCTTGGCCGGCCCCGGCCGCTATGTGCGATGTTGGGACGTCAGCCAGGACGTGTTGAGGAACGGAAAGCAGGTGGCGGCGGAAGATGAGTGGCAACAGGATCGGGGATCGGTTTTCCAGGGGTGGCGGTTCTGGACAGACGCCGGCACCAGAGCCGGAACCGGTTCGCCCGATTATCGAGTCAGCTCCTGAGTTGGTAGCCCTCCTTGACGAGCACGCGGGCCGCATCGAGGCGCTCGAGGCGCGCGTAGACGACCTCGAGCAGGAGGTGAAGGCGCTCCGCTCGCGTCGTCCCGACGACGTACCCCCGCGACGGCTTGGCCCCCCCGGGATCCGGCTGCTGCCGAGCCGCTAGGCCGGGTGAGCTCGACGGGTCCCGCGTGAGCGCAACCCCTTACAGTGCGCGAACCGCGCCACCGTCGACCGGGACCATCGCTCCACTGACAAAGCTCGCCGCCGGAGACAGCAGGAAGGCAGCCACCCGGCCGAACTCCTCCGGTAGCCCGTAGCGCCGTAGCGGGATCCCCTGCTCGACGGCGGCCCGGACCGCTGGGTCGTCGCCATCGAGCTCGCGCACGCGGTCCGTGTCGACCCGGCCAGGCAGGAGCCCGTTGACGCGGATCCCGCGCGGCCCCAGCTCGTCGGCCATGGTCTTGGCAAGCATCGCCAACCCCGGCCGCAGACCGTTGCTGGCCGCCAGGCCGCTGACCGGGGACTTGACGCTCGACGACAGCACCAGGGCGATCGACCCGCCCTCGGGCGGCAGTGCCTCGACCACGGCCCGGCACAGCCGGACGGCGCCGAGAAACACGCTCTCGAAGGCCGCTCGCCACTGCTCGTCGGTCAGCCCCAGCGCGGGTCCGGCCGGCGGGCCGCCGACCGAGATCAGCGCTCCGTCCACCCTGCCGTACGCCGACAAGCAAGCCCGCACGAGCTGCTCGGCCGCCGCGGGCTCACCCATGTCGGCGGTGATCCCGGTCGCTCCGAGGCTGGCCGCGGCCGCCTCGACGGCGGCGGGGTCGCGGGCGGCGAGAACGACGTCCGCGCCCTCCGCGCGAAGGGCCGTTGCCCCAGCGAGGCCGAGGCCCCGCGAGGCGCCGGTGACGACGAAGGCCTTGCCGGTCAGTCCCAGGTCCACCACACGACCCTACGGCCACGGCACCCGGTCACTGCCAGGGCGTCACCACGACCCGGGCGCCCTCCCCCCGCGCCATCGCCTCGAACGCGTCGTCGATGCCCGGAAGGCCGGTCCGCCCGGTGATGAGGGCAGCCAGGTCGAGGCGCCCCTCTGCGGCGAAGCCCAGCAGCTTGGGGATGTCGATGAGCGGATCGGTCGAGCCGTAGACGCAGCCGGTGAGGGTCCGGGCGAAGTGGAACAGTTCGAGCGCGGTGAAGCCCACCTGCTGCTCCTTGCCACCGATCCCGACGACGGTGGTCTGGCCGCCCCGGCGGGTCGCGGTCCAGCTGGCGCGGATCGTCTCGGCCAGCCCCACGCAGTCGAAGGCGTGGTCGGCGCCGCGCCTCTCGGTCAAGCCGCGGACCTGCTTGGCCAGCTCGCCGCCAGCCTCGAGCAGATCGGTCGCCCCCATCGTCGGCGCGCGGGCGTGCTTGTCCGGAGCCCGGTCGACGACGATCACCTGGCCGGCGCCGGCCAGGCGCGCGCCCTGCACGACGGACAGCCCGACGCCGCCAAGCCCGACGACGAGGACCGACTGCCCCTCGCGGAC
>JANLPD010000628.1:0-2761 GCA_031367045.1 Frankiales bacterium
CCTCCTCGAGGACCACCTGCAACGGCGCGAGGTCCCACAGCGACACCTCGGGTTCGAAGGATGCGTCGACTGCCCCTTCGGCCACCAGGACGTGCGACCAGAAGTCACCGAAGGCCCGGGTCCGCCAGACCCGCCGGGACAGCTCGAGCAGCCCGTCGAGCCGGCCCTGCTCCTCCCAGCCGGTGAGCGAGCTGTAGGACACCGAGGCGTCCTGAAGACGGGCGACCCGGGAGACCTGCAACCGGCGTTTTTCGGCGTACGACGGGCCCGCGAAAGCTCCGGTGCCGCGGGCCGCCCACCAGCGGGCGCCCAGGGCAGGGGCCGACACGATCCCAAGGTCGACGTGGCCCTCGACGCGCAGCGCGATCAGCGTGGCCCAGACGGGGACGCCGCGGACGAAGTTCTTGGTGCCGTCGATCGGGTCGACGACCCATTGGCGCGGACCGTCCCCGGTGCCGCCGCGCTCCTCGCCCAAGAACGCGTCGGCTGGCCGCGCACCCGCGAGCCGGCGGCGCAGGAGGCTCTCGACCGCGATGTCGGCGTCGCTCACCGGGGTCAGGTCGGGCTTCGTGGCGACCCTCAGGTCCTGGGCCCGAAACCGCGCGACGGTGACCTCATCGGCAGCGTCGGCGAGCTCGTGGGCCAGTCGTAGGTCGTCCTGGAGCGTCATACGGAAGCAGGGCTCAGGCCGGCGCGAGGACGAGCGACCCGTTGTGGCCGCCGAAGCCGAACGAGTTGCTGATCGTCGGGCCGGGCGTCCATGCGCGCGGCTCCAGCACAACGTCGATGTCGAGCGCCGGGTCCACCTCGGTCGTGCCCATCGTCGGCGGCAGCTCGTGGTGCAGGAAGGCGAGCAGGACCGACGCTGCCTCCAGCGCCCCGGCGGCGCCGAGGCTGTGGCCGGTGACGCCCTTGATGGAGGTGACGGGCACGGCGCCAGCGCCGAAGACCGTCGTCACCGCCTGTGACTCCGCCTCGTCATTGAGCGGCGTAGAGGTGCCGTGGGCGTTGACGTGGCAGATCTGCGACGGGTCCAGCTCGGCGTCCTCGAGGGCGAGGCGCATGCAGGCCGCCGCGCCCGCGCCGCCGGGGGAGGGCGCGGTCATGTGGTGGGCGTCGCAGGTGGAGGCCGCGCCCAGGATCTCGCCGTACAACGTGGCGCCGCGCGCAATCGCGGAGTCGCGCTCCTCGAGGAGCAGGACCGCGGCGCCCTCGGCGATGCAGAAGCCGTCGCGGCCGACGTCGAACGGACGGCTCAGGCCGCTCCGGGACAGCGCCGTCATGACGGTGAACGCCGCGACCGTTGTGGGGGTCATCGACGACTCGGCGCCGCCGGCCAGGACGACGTCGCAGCGCCCGTCGGCCACCATCCGGGCTCCCGCTGCGACGCTGTGGGTCCCGGCGGCGCAGGCCGTCGTCAAGGTCTCGCAGGGGCCGCGCCAGCCCAGGCTCAGCGACACCGCCGCAGCACCCGCGTTGGGCATCACCATCGGGATGGTAAACGGCGAGACCCGCTTGGGGCCGCGCCGGGTGAGGACGCCGACCTGTGTCTCGAGGGTCCCGACGCCGCCGATGCCGGTGCCGAGCTGTACGCCGGCCCGGGTGGTGTCGACCGGTGGTGCGCCGCCGGCGTGCTCGAGCGCCATCTCTGCCGCCGCCAGGGCGAAGTGGGCAAACCGGTCCTGGTGGCGGGCGCCTTTGGGCGACAGCCAGCGGCTGACGTCGAAGTCGTCGACGGTGCGCTCGCGGCGGTCGGCCGGGACGGCCTGCAGGCCCTTCCAGAACGCGTCCAGGCCAGTGCCGGCGGGGGAGACGACGCCGATCCCTGTGACGACGACGCGGCGGCCACCCACTGGGGGGCGCACCTAGGCCTGCGCCTTCTCGCGCTTGCCGACGAGCGTGCGTACGAGCTGCTCGACCTGGCCGTAGGCGCGGGTGTACTCCCAGGCGTCCTCCGGCAGGGTGATGTCGAAGGTGTCCTCCACGCTCATGCCCCACTCGATGGCCGCGAGGCTGTCCACGCCGAGGTCGTCGCCGAGCAGCGCGCCCGGCGTGAGTGCGTCCGGGGGCACCTCCAGCTGGGTGGCGGTCAGGGCCCGCAGCTGCGCTCCCAGGTCGTCGGGGGTCGTCACGATCCCAGAGCCTAAGCGGCGGTTGATGTCGGCCGGCTGGAGCACGCCCCGGGGCTGTCTTCCCGGGCTTGGAGGTCCGGCTCGCAGCGGCCTGACAGGCGTCTCGGCAGGGGGCACTAGCGTTCTTGCCATGGAGCGCGCAGAGGTCATGAAGGTGATGACGGCCAAGGCCGTCGAGATGCTCGAGGTCGACGCGGCCGCCGTGCAGGACGACAAGTCCTTCGTAGATGACCTCGCGGTCGACTCGCTGTCTCTCGTGGAGTACACGATGGACCTCGAGGACGAGTTCGGGATCGAGCTGCCGGAGGACGAGCTGACCGGCCTCAAGACCATCGGGGCGTTCGCTGACCTTATCTACGCCAAGGTGCTGGCCAGGCCTGGCTGAGGCGCGGGTGCGGCCCGAACGGGCCATGTCCTTGCCGGCCGGGATGCGCCAGGCTGGCGGGACCGAGGCGGGGAGGTGGTCGTGCAGGACCCGGTGGCGAGCCACGTGTTCCGGTTGCTGACTACTGCCGCCCCTGAGCGGGTCTGGGCGGCGCTGACCTGCCCGCTGCAGAGCCGGGCCTATCTGCACGGCCTGAGCGTCAGCAGCGGCTGGCAGGCAGGCGGTCCGGTGGCCTTTCACCCGC
>JANLPD010000630.1:0-2804 GCA_031367045.1 Frankiales bacterium
CGCGCGGCTCCAGCGCGTGATGTCGACCTTCAACCACACCGACGAACACGGCGAGCCGGTGGGCCGGGTCCAACATCCCCGGCAAGGCCCGCGTCTTCATGCCGTACGTCGCCGGGCTGGCCGTCTACGGCGAGAAGCTCCGGGACGTGGCTGACCGCGGCTACGACGGGTTCAACCTCGCCACCGGCTGACCCGCGCACCCACCACTGGACCCCGAAAGGAGGACGTCGATGTACGCAGGTCCCGTCGCCGACGGCTTCCTCCACACGCCGTGGCTGGGCGCCGAGGACCCCGACTTCCCCCGTGGAGACACCGTCGACTGGCGGGGTGACGCGCGGCTCCAGCGCGTGATGTCGACCTTCAACCACACGGGCGCAGATGGCGAGCCGGTGGGCCGGATAGCGGCCAAACAGCTGCTCGCGCAGATGGACAGCGCCGGCGTGACGTGCGGCATTCTGCCAGCCAAGGTCTATTACCGGTCGTCCGAAGAGGGGGTGCGCGCGGTCCACCGCGCCCTAGCCGAGGTGGCAGCAGGCTCGGCCGGACGTCTGCTCTGCGTGGGCACGATCGTGCCGCCAGAGCTCGGGCCGGGCACCTACTGGGACGTCATGCAGACGACCCGCATGCTCGAGGAGACGCGCCGCGATTACGGGTTTGTCGGCACGCATCTCACGCCGTCGCCATGGGGGATGGCCCCCAACCACAAGTGGTTCTTCCCGCTCTACGCGAAGCTCGTGGAGCTGGGGATGGCGCTGTTCGTGCACGTCGGCATGCCGGGGCCGCTGTGGCCCATGCAGCCGCACGACCCCGCCCACCTCGACGAGGTCGCCCTGGCCTTCCCGGAGCTGCGGATCATCGCTCACCACATCGGTGACCCGTGGACGGACATGTCGGTGCGGCTCGCCGCGAAGCACCCCCATGTCTACATCTGCACCTCTGCCTGGTCGCCGAAGCGCTACCCGGAGTCGCTGATGGAGTTCCTGCGAGGCAGGTGGCACGGAACCGCAGGCAGCGACAAGGTGCTGTACGCCTCCGACCACCCCCTGCTCGACATGCAGCGCGCGACCGCAGACGCGCGGGCGATGCAGCTTCCGGACGCGAAGCTCGCCGCCGTCCTGCACGACAACATCCAACGACTGTTCTGGTCGGCGTGAGGAGACAGAGCTGTGACGTCATTGGCTGACGGACCGCTGGCCGGGGTGACGGTCCTCGACCTGACCAGGAACCTGGCCGGTCCCTACTGCACGATGATCCTGGGCGACCTGGGCGCCCGGGTCATCAAGGTGGAGCGGCCGGGGGTCGGGGACGACACGCGGCAGTGGGTACCGCCCACCTGGGGTGAGCACAGCTCGCTGTTCCTGGCGCTCAACCGCAACAAGGAGAGCATCACGGTCGACGTCGACACGCCGGGTGGAGCCCAGGTCATCAAGGACCTGGCCGCGACGGTGGACGTCGTCGTGGAGTCCAACCGCAGCGGGAGCCTGGACAAGCGGGGTCTGGGCTTCGAGCAGCTCCGCGCGGTCAACTCGCGCATCGTCTACTGCTCCATCAGCGGGTTCGGCAGCACCGGGCCGGACAAGGACCGGCCGGGCTACGACACCATCGTGCAGGCGGCCTCGGGCGTCATGAGCATCAACGGGGAGCCCGGCTCGGCCCCCTCTCGCGTCGGCGCCTCCATCATCGACCAGGGCACCGGCGTGTGGGCGGCGCTGGGCGTCCTCGCCGGCCTGCGCCAGCGCGACGCCTCGGGGCAGGCACAACAGGTGGAGACCAGCCTCATGGAGACCGGCGTCTCCTGGATGGGTTACTACGCAGCCAACTACCTCGCCAGTGGCGTGGTCGCGTCGCCGCAGGGCTCACGGCACGCCCAGATGGCGCCGTACGAAGGGTTTCTGACCAAAGACGGGTGGATCTTCCTGGCGGCTCTGAACGACAACCTCTTCCGGCGCCTGTGCCAGGCCCTGGACGCCGGGGAGATCGCCGACGAGCAGCGGTACGCCACGAACGCGCAGCGCATCGAGCACCGCGACGAGTTGCACCAGCGCCTGGCCGAGCTGCTGCAGGACAAGGACGCGGCCGAGTGGGAGCAGCTCTTCATCGCAAAGGGGGTGCCGTGCTCCCGGGTGCAGACGATCGATCAGGTGCTCGTCGACAAGCAGGTCGAGGCGCTCGGCATGGTCCGTCCCTGGCCGCACCCCGATGTCCCCGACCTCCGTCTGGTCGACCACCCGCTGTCCTACAACGGGGTCCGGTCCTTCCGCCACGAGGCGCCACCCGCACTTGGGGAGCACTCGCACGCCATCCTCGAAAGCCTCGGCTACTCGCCGGAGACCATCGCTGCGGTGCTGGGATCAGCCCCGCTCGTGGAAGAAGGCAAGCCATGCGCGACCTGACGGTGTCTCCTGCGGCGCGGCTGCCGATCGACGGTCGCACCCGGCAGATGTTCATCGGCGGCCGCTGGTGCGACGCGTTGTCCGGCGAGACGATGGAGACCCGGAACCCCGCTACGGGCGAGCTGCTGGCCCTGGTCCCGAGATCCGGTGCCGACGACGTCGATGTGGCAGTGGCTGCTGCGCGAGCCGCCTTCGAAGGCCCCTGGCAGCGGGTCCGGCCGGCGGAGCGGCAACTGCTCCTGCTGCGCATCGCCGACCTGTTCGAGCGGCACTGGGAGGAGCTCACACTCTCGGACACCCTCGACATGGGCAAGCCCCTGCAGCGCAGCCGGGCCGACAAGGGGCGCGTCACCGGGATGCTCCGCTTCTACGCAGGTCTTGCCACCGCGCTCGACGGCCGCACGATCGAGA
>JANLPD010000642.1:0-2659 GCA_031367045.1 Frankiales bacterium
GGCACCAGCGTCCGTCTGCAGTTCACCCCGGATCTGGTCCCGAGCGACATCCTCGGGACCCGCGTCTACCGCCCGTCGCGCGAGGACTTCGACGTCGAGCTCGGACCGGTCTTGGCCAACCTCGTACTCGCCGACTAGGTCAACCGCGCGCCCGCGAAGGTTCAGTCGGCGCTGCTCGAAGTGATGGCCGAGCGCCAGGTGTCGATGGCCGGCACCACCTACCCGCTGCCGACGCCGTTCATGGTCATGGCCACCCAGAACCCGATCGAGAGCGAAGGCGTCTACCCCCTGCCCGAGGCGCAGCTCGACCGCTTCCTGCTCAAGGTCGACGTGACCCACCCATCGATGTCGGAGGAGATCGAGATCGTCCGGCGCATGTCGGTCGATCCGCCCCGGGCCCAGCCCGTGCTCGCCGTCGCCGAACTCGAGCAGCTGCAACGGACCGCCGACTCGGTGTTCGTCCACCATGCCGTCGCGGAGTACGCCGTACGCCTCGTCATGGCGACCCGCCACCCCGGCGAATGGCGCGTCCCGGAACTTGCCCCGCTCGTAGCCCACGGCGCCTCCCCCCGCGGCAGCCTCGGCCTTGTCTCCTCCTCGCGCGCCCTCGCCCTGCTGCGCGGCCGCGACTACGTCCTGCCGGCCGACGTGCGGGATGTGGCCGCCGACGTCCTGGCCCACCGGCTGGTGCTGTCCTATGAGGCGCTGGCTGACGGGGTCCCGCCGCGCCGCCTCATCGAGCGGGTGCTCGAGGTCGTCCCGCAACCGACCGTGGCCCCCACACAGGTGACGGGCGACGTCGAAGGCAGGTCCGCGTGACCACTCCGTCGCTGCTCACCACAGCCGCGCGGGCCCGCCGGCTGCAGCTGAGCACCGCGCGCAAGGTCGACGGGATGCTGATGGGAGAGCACCTCGGGGTGCTCGCCGGGCCGGGCGGTGAGCTCGCCGAGGTCCGGCCGTACGTCCCGGGCGATGACGTACGCCGCTTCGACTGGTCGGCGCTCGCTCGCACCGGCACACCGCACGTACGCACCACCACAGCGCAACGTGAGCTCGACACGACCTTCGTCGTGGACCTCAGCGCTTCGATGGCCTTCGGCACGCGCAACCAGGACAAGCGCACCCTCGCCCTGACCTTGGTCGCCGCCTTCGCCCACCTGGCGTCCGGCCCGGGTGACCGTCTGTCCGCTGTGCTCCTCACCGGCGACGGCCTGCGCCAGACGCCTCCGCGCCCGTCGGTGACGGCGGCCCCGCAGCTGCTGTCCAGCCTCGAGCGCACCGTGGTCGTTGCCGGTCCGGCACCCTCGCTGGCGCAAGCACTTCAAGTTGTCCGCGCCCGGCGCCGCGGCCTCGTCGTGGTCGTCTCAGACCTGCTAGGCGGTACGACGACGGTGGCCGGCCCCGACTGGCAGCGCCCCCTGCGGCTGCTCGCCACCCGCCACGACGTCATCGTGGTCGAGGTCGTCGACCCGCGTGAGCTCGAGCTCCCATCCGTCGGTCTGCTGCGGGTAGTCGACCCCGAGACCGGCCGCCACCTCGACGTGCCTACCGGCAGCAAGCTGCTGCGCGACCGGTATGCCGCGGCGGCGAGGGCCCGCCGGCAGGCCCACGCGGACGCCATCCACGCGGCCGGCGCCTCGCACCTTTTTGTACGCACCGACGGCGACTGGCTTCGCGACCTCAGCCGCTTCCTCACCCTGCGCCGCCGGCTCCGCGGGACCCGACGGGCAGGTGGCCTGTGAGCCTGCACCTGCCAACCCACTGGTCGTTCGACGCGCCCTGGCGGCTCCTGCTCATGCTCGCGGTCGCGACCCTTGCCGCGGCGTACGTCGTGCTGCAACGACGTCGTCCCGTCTTCGAGACGCGGTTCGCCGACGTCGACCTGCTCGCGTCGGTGATGCCCCGCCGCCCGGGCTGGCGACGGCACGTGCCCGCCGGGCTGCTGGTCCTGACGCTGGTCGCGCTGACGACCGGCTTCGCCCGGCCACAGGCCGACGTCCGGGTGCCGCGCGAGAAGGCGACCATCATCGTTACCCTCGACACGTCGGGCTCGATGATGGCCACGGACGTCTCGCCCGACCGTCTCACCGCGGCCAAGACCGCTGCCGTGCGCTTCGTGCGGTCGCTGCCCAAGACGTTCGACGTGGGGCTGGTCTCGTTCAGTAGCAGCGCTGTCGTCGTGCAGTCGCCGACGCCGGACCACGCGACGGTCGAGCAGTCGATCCGCGACCTCGGCCTCGGCGGAGGCACCGCCATCGGGGACGCCGTCGGGGCCGGCGTTGCCGCGGCGCGCTCGGTCGCGGCGGCCGCGCAGACGGCCGTCCCGAGCCGCATCGTGCTGCTGTCCGATGGCGGCAACACAGTCGGGCAGAGCGTGGCGTCCGGCGCGGAACAAGCGATTGCTGCCGGCATCCCGGTGTCGACGATCGCCTACGGCACCGACGCAGGGTTCGTCGACGTGCGGGGCCGCCAGATCCCGGTCCCGGTCGACACCGCCGCGCTGGCAGACCTGGCCTCGACCACGGGCGGGACCGCTTACACCGCCGCGAGCAGCAGCCAGCTCAAGAACGTGTACGACGACATCGGCAAGCAGGTCGGCACGAGAATCCAGCGCCAGAGCATGGCCGTCGCCCTCACCGGGCTGGCGCTGCTGCTGGGC
>JANLPD010000669.1:0-2523 GCA_031367045.1 Frankiales bacterium
ACCGGCGCTACGACGTGGCCTGGGACTTCACCGAGGATGGCCTCGCGGGGGCGGGCAAGCGGCTCGATGACCTACGGGTCGCCGCGGGCAAGCCGCACGTCGACGCAGCAGCGCAGGCCGCAGTGTTCGAGGTGCTGGCCGCCGACCTCGACGTCACGGGCGCGGTCGACCTCGCGATCCGGGAGGGCGGCCAGGCAGCCCGCGACCTGCTTATGGTGCTCGCCCTCTAGCCTCTCTCGCCTGAGGTGCCTACCTGTGAAGGCCCGGGGCTTTGGCGGTACGGGCTGCGATGTGGAGCAGCCGGTAGCGCAGCGTCGTGGGTTCGGCGTGGTGCAGTTCGGGCTGGTATGTGAGCAGCCTCGATGGGGTCAGTGCGAGCAGTTCCGCGGCGACTGGTGCGAGCTCGACGCAGGTGTTCCGGGATGTCCTAGAATAGAGCACATGACGTCCTACCGCCGATTGCGCTCCCGGGACCTGTTCCCGACTGATGAGCCGGTGCCCGCCGGATCGCTCATCGGACGCAGCGCCGACGTGGACGAACTCACGAACGCCCTGGCGAACGGGCTCAACCGCATCATGGTCGGTCCACGGCGGACCGGAAAGACCTCAGTCGCGCTGGCGGCGCTAGCCGAGCTTCGCGCGCGGGGCTGCTACGTGGTGTCGACCGATCTGTTCCGGCTTTCCGGACCCGCCGAGCTCGCCGAAGCTCTCGCTCGTGGGCTGCTCGCCAACCGCGGACCAGCGCACCGCGCCGGAGCGGCGGCCCGCCGGGCGAGTCGCGCGCTGGTTGAGGCAGCCGGCCGGGTGGCCTCCGCGACGCTGTCCGGCGAGTTCGGTGCGGACATCGAGATCGCCTTGACGCCTGGGCTGGCGGCCCGCGACCCGCAGCACTATCTCTCGTTCGCCCTGGAGCTGTGCCAGCAGGTCGCCGAGCGCGACGACCACGATGTCGTGGTGTTCATCGACGAGTTCCAGGAGATCGCCGGGGCCCGGGCGATCTTCGGCGACCCGGACGCGATCACCAAGCTGATGCGTTCGGTCCTGCAGAACAGCCCCCGGGTGACCGCGCTGTTCGCCGGCAGCATCGACCATGCGATGCGAGAGCTGTTCACCCCCGAGCACCGAGCGTTCTACCGGTTCGGGGCGTTCGAGACCCTCGGGGTGATCACCGCCGATCAGTGGCAGGCCGGCATCACTGCGCGGCTGGCCGCTGACAAGACCACGATCGACCCGCTCGCGCTGGTCACCCTCGTAGAGCGCGGCGCTGGCCACCCGCGCTCCACGATGCTGCTCGCGCAGCAGGCACACAGCCTGTCGGTGCTACTAGGTCGGACGCACATCGACGGGGAGCTCGCGCTAGAGGCCTACACCGAGGCGCTCGCCGCCGACGCCGGCAGTCACCAAAGCGAGGTCGAACGGATCCGCGAGCTCGGCAAGCACACCTTCGAGGTGGCCCGCCGGTTAGCCCGCGGCACCGCCCCGTACGCCGGCACCTCCCCACGCAGCGCCCAGCGTGCGGTCGAGATGCTCGTGCGGGCTGGCGTCGTGGAGGAGGTCCCCGGGGTGGTTGCGCACACCACCGGGCGTTGGCGGCTGGTGGACCCGCTGCTCCGCGCCTACCTGGCCGCGCTCGTCCCTTGACTGGGCTGCGCAGTTCGATGCGCTCGGCCGTCTTGACGTCCCGGAGGCAGCCCAGCAGTCAGCCCAGTGCCCGCCAGGCACGGAGCCCGCGTCGTCTCGGCATTCGCTTTCGGCAGGCAGAACACGTGCAGGCGCGTACGTCAAGCTGTTGGCAAGCCATCGCGTCCCGTTGATGCCGCGGCCAGTCTGGCGCGATTGGTTGGACATGCACCAGCCCAGCCAGGTTCGGGCGACCAACCGTGTGGTGGCGGTGGCGATCCAGGAGGTGCGGTCAAGACAAGCCCGCCTTGTCGCTGTCTGCCAGCACGTGGTCGCGAACCCTTGAGGCGGGCCAGGTAGGACACGGGAGTTCCTCCCCGACTTCGAGAGGTTGAGCCTGATCCCTGGGGTGCCACTCCATCGACGCCGGCGGAGCCGAGCCCACAACCTTGCTGAATGCACGCCGTTCCCCCACCCCTCGATTCCGGCCTTTGACGGCAGGAACCGTAGCCGGGGAACGGCGTGTGAGGTGTTCAGGCCCTCTCAGGCACCCACGGAAGGGTCGCAACAGCCTCGTTTTATGAGGATCCGAGCGTGGCGTCGCGACCATGGGTCGAAACGTGCAAGGGCACGCCCCCGCCGAAGTTCATCCCCGCCGAAGTTCATCCACGGCGACGGCAACCCCGACGCCATCTCGGTGGGTATGCTCACTAAAGACACGGGCGCAACGATCAAGCCGCCGGGGTGATCTAGGACGATCGACGCAGGCAGGTGCAGGGAGACGAGGCTAGGGCTCCGCCTCCCTGCACCTGCCTGCGAGCCCTGTCGCATTAGGACTCCCAGCGAGCGCATTAGGACTCCCAGCGAGCGTGTGGGCGGAAAACGGACAGGAGGGTCTTCGTG
>JANLPD010000681.1:0-2789 GCA_031367045.1 Frankiales bacterium
TTGGCCTACTTCGTGCCGCAGCTGGCTGACTACACCGACCGCGACGTGGTGATCGTGGGCGGCGGTGACAGCGCGTGCGACTGGGCGCTGGCGCTCCAGGGTGTCGCCCGCAGCGTCACGGTTGTCCACCGCCGCAAGGCATTTCGCGCTCACGCGGCAACGGTCGAGGCGGTGCGCGCCTCTGCCGCCACGGTGCTGGTCGACGCCGAGGTGACGAGGATCCTCGGCGCCGAGGCAGTGGACACCATCGAAGTCGTCGTCAAGGGCGAGGACGCGCCGAGGCTGCTGCCGTGCCAGCGGCTGGTGGCGGCGCTGGGGTTCCTCGCCGACCTCGGTCCGCTGCGTGAGTGGGGGCTGGAGCTGCACGACAACCGACATGTCGTTGTGGACACCCGGATGCGCAGCAACGTCCCCGGGGTGTATGCAGCAGGCGACATCACCGACTACGACGGGAAGGTGCGACTCATCAGCGTCGGTTTCGGCGAGGTCGCCACGGCCGTCAACAATGCCGCCGTCGAGCTCGACCCCGAAGCCCAGCTGTTCCCTGGACACTCGACCGACGCGGTTCCCATCCCCGTCCCCGCCGCCTGAGCTCTGGAGCGCCGCCGTGCCCTATGTCATCGCCGGACCCTGCATCGACATCAACGACAAGGCCTGCATGGACGAGTGCCCGGTCGACTGCATCTACGAGGGGGGGCGCAAGAGCTACATCAACCCCAAGGAGTGCATCGACTGCGGCGCCTGCGAGCCGGTGTGCCCGGTCGAGGCGATCACCCAGGACCGCAAGGTCGCCGAGGACATGACGTCGTTCGTCGAGGACAACCGGGCGTTCTTCGTCGAGGTGCTCCCGGGCCGGGACGCGCCGCTCGGCGCGCCCGGTGGGTCGCGCAAGGTCGGCATCCTGGGCGTGGACACCCCGCTCGTCACCGGCTGGGAGGCCTGATGTCCGAGGGCCGGCCGGTGCGGGAGCTGTCCGACACCGAGCTCGAGCAGCAGGGCACGCACGCGCACGCCACCCGCAACTGGGTCTTCCTGCACGGCACAACGGCGCAGTTCGAACGCCATACCGAGCGGATGCTCGAGCTGGAGCAGGAGTATCTCCGGCGCTTTCCCAAGCGGACCTGGCAGGGGGCCGGCGACCAGCCCCACGAGGTCGACGAGGCGACCCGACTGCGATTGGCGCTGCGCGGGCTGGCCCGGCAGATCGAATCCCTGCTCGACACCGGCGCACCGGGGCAGGCCGGCGACGAGAAGGCCGACCCCGCAGCGGTCCAGGCGTTGGTCGAGCGTCTGCGGGCGGCGGGCGGCCGCATGCACAAGCTCGAGCTGCACCAGCTGTCCCGCGAGGTCGGGCTCAGCCCCGTTGCGCTCGCGGCGCTCTACCGGGGGAGCGCACCGGTCCTGCGGGCGGAGCGCGACGAGCGGCTGCTTGCCGGCGGGTGATCAGTGGGCCAGCCGGGCCAGCAGCAGGGCCTCGGCGACGCAGGCCCGCTCCCACATCGCGAGATCCAGGCTCTCGTCGATGCCGTGCCAGCGCGAGGCCGGGTCGCCGACGCCGGTGACCAGCACCGTCGCTCCCGGGTAGCTGCGGACGAACTCGGCGATGAACGGGATGGAACCGCCGATGCCCGTCTCCACCGCGTCGTTGCCGTAGGCCTCGGCGAAGGCCGACCGGGCCAGGTCGTAGACGTCACTGGTGGCCTCGAGGGAGAACGGCTGGCCGAGCGCTCCCGGGGTGACGAGGACCTGCGCGCCCCACGGCGCGTGCGCGTGCAGGTGGTCGGTCAGCGCCGCGCCCGCTCGCCGCGCGTCGTCGCCGGGCGCGATCCGCAGGCTCACTTTGGCCCGGGCCCGCGGCAGCAGCACGTTGGCGGCGTCCGCAGTGGAGGGCGCGTCCATGCCGATGACCGACACCGCCGGGCGGTGCCAGAGCCGCTCGGCCAGCGTGCCGGTACCGAGCAGCTCCCCGCCGGGCAGCAGCCCGACGTCGGCCCGGAAGACCGCCGGGTCGATGTCGGCACCCGCCCCGCTGACGACCAGCCCTTTGACCGCAACGTCACCCCCCTCGTCGTGCAGGCTCGCCAGCAGCCGGCACAGGCCGGTCAGCGCGTCGCCGACTGCCCCGCCGTACATGCCCGAGTGGACAGCGCGTTCGAGCAGCCGGACCTCGACGAAGACGTCCACCAGACCACGCAGACTGGTCGTGAACGACGGCACATCGACGGCGGCGTTGGCGGAGTCGGCAATGACGATGACATCGGCGCGCAGCAGGTCACGGTGCTCGGCGAGCAGCGCGGGCAGGGTCGGCGAGCCGATCTCCTCCTCGCCCTCGATGAACAGCACGACCCCGACCGGCGGCTGCCCTCCGAAGGCGCGCAGCACCGCGAGATGCATGAGGACGCCGGCCTTGTCGTCGGCGGCCCCCCGACCGTAGAGCCGCCCGTTGCGCTCGGTCGGCTCGAACGGCGGACTGGTCCAGTCCTGCTCCGGACCCGTCGGCTGTACGTCGAGATGGGCGTACAGCAGCACAGTGGGGGCGCCCGCTGGTGCGGGCCACGAGGCGATCACGGCCGGCGCGCCGCCGGCACTGACGGTGCGGACATCGGCGGCGCCGGCTGCCCGGGCCCACTCGGCGACCTGCGCTGCGGCGCTGGCGACGTCATCGCGGTGCCCTGGGTCGGCCGAGATCGACGGGATCCGGGCGAGCGCTTCGAGGTCCGCGCGCGTCGTGGGCAGGACGGTCGCGAGTACGGCGCGCACGGCGGCGGCGGTAGGGGTCGTCATGACCG
>JANLPD010000031.1:0-3935 GCA_031367045.1 Frankiales bacterium
GTGCGGCTCTACCTGATCGAGACGGCCCAGAAGGGCATGGCCTGGATGCGCCTGACGGCGACGGGGACGGCCGGCCACGGCTCGATGGTCAACGACGACAACGCAGTCACCCGGCTCTGCGAGGCTGTGGCGCGCATCGGCGGTCACACCTTCCCGATCCACGCCACCAAGACGGTCCGCGCCTTCCTGGGCGAGGTCAGCGACGCCTTCGGCATCGAGCTCGACCCGGATGACCTTGAAGCCACGGTAGCCAAGCTTGGCCCGCTGGCGCGGATCGTTGGCGCGACGCTGCGCAACACCGCCAACCCGACCATGCTCGACGGTGGCTACAAGCACAACGTCATCCCGAGCACCGCCCACGCCATGGTCGACGGGCGCTTTCTGCCGGGCTTCGAAGGTGAGTGGGAGAGCGAGATCGACGCTCTGCTCGGACCTGGCATCACCCGGGAGTACGTCCACTACGACATCGCACTGGAGACCGAGTTCGAGGGCGCCCTGGTGGACGCGATGTGCCACGCCTTGAAGGCGGAGGACCCCGGGGCCCGCCCCGTTCCCTACACGCTGTCCGGCGGCACCGACGCCAAGAGCTTCAGCAAGCTAGGCATTCGGGGGTTCGGGTTTTCGCCGCTGCGCCTGCCCAAGGACCTGGACTTCAGTGGCATGTTCCATGGCGTCGACGAGCGCGTGCCGCTGGAGTCATTGAAGTTCGGCGTCCGCGTGCTGGACCGGTTCCTCGACGCCAGTTGACCCGAGCGCACCAGGAAGTCACGTCATGAACGGTGGCAGCGGGTCCCCGCTCAGCCTGCGCCGCACCACGACCCGGCGGGCGCCACCGGGCCAGATCTCGTGACTGGCCAGCTCCCACTCGCCGTACTCGGCGTGGATGCAGAGCAGCTCGCGGGTCTCATCACGCGAGGCGTGCGGAGGTAGGTGCACCGACCGGTACTCGTAGTCCGCCACGCTCAAAGTGTGCCCTGTCAGTCCTCGAGGTCCACCGACGTCCAGCTCCAGGACCGCTCGGGGTAGCCGACCTCCGGCGCCGAGACGTCGTCGAGGGCCGACCGGACGACATCCGGCAGGACGACCTGCTCGGCCGCGAGCGACGCCTGGAGCTGGGCGCTGGTGCGGGCCCCGACGATCGGTGCGACCACGCCCGGGCGGTCCCGGACCCAGGCCAGCGCGACCGCGACGGGGGAGACCCCCAGGCCGTCCGCTGCCGTGAGGACGGCGTCCACGACCGAGCGGGCACGATCGTCCAGGTAGGGCTCGACGAAGCCCTTGTAGTGCTCGGTCCCGCCGCGGCTGTCAGCTGGCGCTCCGTTGCGGTACTTGCCGGTCAGGACGCCGCGACCGAGCGGTGACCAGGGGAGCAGGCCGATGCCGAGCTCCTGGGCGGCGGGGACGACCTCCCGCTCCACCCCCCGCTGCAGCAGGGAGTACTCCACCTGGTTGCTCAGGAGCGGGAAGCGGCCGGGTAGGGCCCGCTGATGGGCGGCGGTCGCGCCGAGCTGCCAGCCGCTGTAGTTGGAGACCCCCGCGTAACGGACCTTGCCCGAGGCGACCGCCACATCCACTGCGGCCATCGTCTCCTCCCAGGGGGTGACGTGGTCCCAGGAGTGCAGCTGCCACAGGTCGATGTGGTCGAGCTGGAGCCGGCGCAAAGAGCCGTCCAGCGCGGACAGCAGGTGCCCTCGCGAGGTCCCGCGGCCCATGGGTCCGGGACCCACCACGCCGTACGCCTTCGTCGCGACGATCATCTCGTCGCGCGGGACGACATCGGCGAGCAGCCGACCGAGCACCCGCTCGCTCTCGCCCCCCGCGTAGGTGTCCGCCGTGTCGACGAGGGTGCCGCCCGCCTCGTAGAAGGCCAGCAGCTGAGTGGCGGCGTCGTCCTCGTCGGTGTCGCGCCCCCAGGTCATGGTGCCGAGGGCGAGCCGGGAGACGACCAGGCCGCTACGGCCAAGGTGGCGCTGCTTCACGCGGGTGAACCTAGTAGAGCTGCGGGCGATACGGTCCGACCATGAAACTCGGACTCAATCTCGGATACTGGGGCGCCGGCAACGATGCCGAGAACCTCGAGGTGGCGAAGGAGGCCGACCGCCTCGGCTTCGCCGTCTGCTGGGCCGCCGAGGCCTACGGCTCGGACGCCGCCACTGTCCTCGCCTGGGTCGCGGCCCAGACCGAACGCATCGACATCGGCGCGGGCATCTTCCAGATCCCGGCTCGCACGCCGGCTATGACGGCCATGACGGCAGCCACCCTCGACACGCTGTCCGGCGGCCGCTTCCGGCTCGGGCTCGGCGTCTCGGGCCCGCAGGTGTCGGAGGGCTGGCACGGCGTGCGGTTCGACAAGCCGCTCGGTCGCACCAGGGAGTACGCCGAGATCGTCCGCCTGGCGCTGCGCCGGGAACGGGTGCGCTTTGCAGGCGAGCACTACGTGCTGCCGCTGCCCGGCGGCCCCGGCAAGGCCCTGCAGCTCACCGTGCACCCGGTCCGCGAGTACCTCCCGATGTACCTCGCCGCCGTCGGCCCCAAGAACCTTGAGCTGGCCGGTGAGCTCTTCGACGGCTGGTTGTCGATTTTCTACTCGCCGCACTACGCCAAGGAGTCGCTTGCCTGCCTCGCCGCCGGGCGCGCCAAGGTCGCCAAGACGCTCGAGGGCTTTGACGTGGTCGCGACCGTGCCGATCGTCGTCGGCACCGACCTGGCGGCTTGCGCCGCGCCGGTCCGCTCCTACGCTGCGCTCTACATCGGCGGGATGGGGTCGCGCGAGAAGAATTTCTACAACCAGCTCGCGGTCCGCATGGGCTTCGAGGAGGCGGCCGCAACGATCCAGGACCGCTACCTGGCCCGCGACTACGCCGGCGCCGAGGCGGCCGTTCCGTTTGAGTTCGTCGACCAGACGGCGCTGCTGGGCCCGAAGGAGCGGATCGCCGAGGGCATGCAGGCGCTCGCTTCCTCGGGTCTCACGACCCTGTCGCTCGCGACCTACGCCGGCACGCTGGAGGAGAAGAAGGCGACCCTGCGCACCGCCGTCGAGGCGCTCGAACTGGCCGGGGTCGGCGACTGAGGCCGTGGCACGCGGCCGTCCTGGGTGCGGTCCAGGGCGCCGCGGAGGTCGTCCCGGTCTCCTCGTCGGCGCAGCTGTCGCTCCTCCCGTGGCTGCTGCGCTGGCCCCTGGCCGCCGACCGCACGACGTTCGCCGCCGGACTGCACGCCGGCTCCTGCCTGGGCATCGCCATCGCGCTGCGCGACGAGATCCGTTCCCTCGACCGGCGTACGACGGTGTTGCTGGTCCTGTCGTGCGTTCCCGCCGCCGCTGCGGGCCTGCTCGCCCAGCAGGCCGTCGAACGAAAGCTCGGGCGTCCCGGACCCACTGCTGCGCTGCTGGCGGCCGCTGGAGTGGCGCTCTGGGTCGCCGACCGCCGGCCGGCAACGGTCCACGCCGTGGGCCCGGGCGAGGCCTCGGCCGCAGCCCTGGCACAGGTGGTCGCGCTCGCGCCCGGGGTGTCCCGCTTCGGGGCCACGCTGACCGCACTTCGCCTGCTGGCCGTCGACCGCGCCGAGGCCCAGCGGTTCAGCCTGCTGATGTCGCTGCCGATCACAGCCGGTGCGGCCGGGTTGACCCTGGCCCGCTCGGGCCGGCGGAACGACGTCGGCCCGCTGCTGGTGGGGGCACCGGTCGCGGCCCTGGTCGCAGGACTTCTGGCCTCGCGGCGCGCGTCGGTCAGGCTCCAGGCAGCCGCGGCCGTCTACCGTCTGGCCGTCGCCGCAGCCGTCGGCGTACGCCTGTGGAACGAGCGCAAGGAGCTGGTATGAACATCCTGCAGGCCGTGGTCCTGGGAGTTGTCGAGGGTGTGACGGAGTTCCTTCCGGTGTCCAGCACCGGTCACCTGCTCGTCGCCGAGCGACTGCTCAGGCTGCCGATGCACACC
>JANLPD010000054.1:0-4649 GCA_031367045.1 Frankiales bacterium
GCTTTCGACGGCGACCAGGGCCTGCGCCGTATCGGTGTGCACCAGGGGTGCGCAGGCCATGGCGAGGGCAGCGAAGGTGTTCATGTCCATGCCAGCCTCAGCACGACGAGCAGGACTGTGTCGGCGCCGGCTGTGCAGCCAGCCAGGCGGCGTTCTTCGCTCCGGCTTCACCAATCGCTCCACAATCTCCAATAAATCCGGCCATTCCGCCGCAACCGGTTCGGGATAATCGACGGGCACGATGCCGGATCGCAGCCAGTCCCGCCGTCGCTTGTCGCAAGCGTCCGTACCCTCGTTCAGGAACCAGGACTGCAAATTGGGGTCCCGCCGCAACGGAAAATCGTTAAAGTCGATGCACCAGCGCCGATGCGCGTGTCTTGGATCGGTATTCACCTCTTCCCCGCCCAGATACGGAAAAATCCGCTCGGCATTGCGCCGGTCCTTGGCGATAAGCCGGTGCATTTCGGTGACCGGACTGGCCTTGCCCTTCGCCGCCGCCTCATCGTCGAAGGTGAAGCCCAGCCCGAGCAAATACATGCCAACAAACGCCTTCCCCGCGTTCTCCGCCAGCGGCGCCGGGCTGGAGTCCAAATCCCCCTCTACCAAATACGCCGAAATCCGCCGCGCTTTCCGCCCATCCAGCACCGCCGACCCCGCAGCGCCGTTCAGCACATGCACGACGGACACCACCACCGCCGCCTCCCCCGGCCAGACCAGCCTCCGGGTCGCGTGCGTGATTGCTCCGCCCGCCGCGATCACCGCCCGCAACCCGCTCTCCCGCGTATCGCCTTGACCAATTGTGTTGGTCGCGATCAGTCCCAGGCAACCGCCCGGCCTCAGCAGCGCGAAGGCTCGGCGGAAGAAATGCGCCACCAGATCGGCGTTGCCGTGAGCACCCTCATGCAGCGTCTGCAACCATTCCAGATAATGCGCTCGGTTACTGTTGATCAGCGTGTTCTTCCCCGCGAATGGCGGATTGCCAACGATCGCGTCGAAGCCGCCCGAGCCGTCCATGAACACCTCGGGGAACTCGACCTCCCAATGGAATGGCTGGATCGGATGTGCACCCCGGGCCAGGATAGCCGCCCGGTCTCGTAGGCCCCGCCAGCGGGTTTCGATGTCGCGTCCACCAAGGTCCTGTAAGGCACTCACGGCCAACTGCCGCGGCCGTGGCTTTGCCTCGGCGAAGAAACAACCCAGTACGGCGTCGCCGATGACACGGATATCGGCCAACGTGCTCTCGACAATCACATGCCGAGCCTCCTGCTCGGCACGGGCAACGTTGTCGGGCGCGGCACGGATCGCAGCCCGCCCGGTCACGACCTTCGCCACCCGTTCCGTCACCAGATTGCCAAAGAAGCTGGCTTGGCGGTCATCCCCCCAGGTCAGCGCGGTGATCTGCCGCGCTGTCAGCCCGACCAAGCTGTCACCCGACTTCAAGGCGTGATCCAGGAATGTGAACTCATGATCCCGCGCTAGTGTGGCCAGCCACAGCGACAGCCTAGCGAGGTCCGTCGCCATCGGGTTACGGTCAACGCCATACAGGCAGCGCTGCGCCACCAGACGCTTCGCGTGCAGTTCTTCATCCTCATCTGGAGGGAGTACCGGCTGCTTGTCCGGGTGCACGCGCCACGCCTCGACCAGCCGACCGGCGAGCTGCCGACAGGCCTCGACGAGGAAGGCACCGGACCCCATCGCCGGGTCGCAGACCTTTAACGACAGTACCGCCTCCGGCGTCGCGTCAGGCCCGATCCGCTCGAACGCCGGCGCCAGCGCGTGCAGCACGATGGGCGCTGTGAGGTCGCGTGGGGTGTAGTGGCTGCCGGTGCGCCGCCGCTCATCAGTCGGCTGAAGTAACGGGGTGCCGGCCGGACAGACCCGGCCACCCGGTGAGCCGCGCTCATCCACCACCTCCAGTAAGGCAGTGGCGAGCTGGTCCTGATCCCGCGCGGCGTCAATCGCCCGCTCGGTCCGGGACGGAAACTTCCCGCGCTCGGTATTATCCTTCAGCCACTTCAGGCGGTCTTTCGCCGAGATCGACGCCAGAGTGCTCAGATCAACGAACACCGGGGTGCGGTCCCGCTTTCCCGCCCTGATTGCCACGGACGGCCCAGTGGCGATCTGGGCCGTGAACCCCATCACCGTCTCGTAGACAGACCCGATCTGCTCCACATCGAGGGCACGGTAAGACAGCCGCTCACCATCGAGCGTCAGCAGCCCATCCAGGACCCGAAGGACGCACCCGTCGGACACCAACGGCACCTGGATCGGGTCAGTCGGCACCGTCTGGCCCTGCAGGAACGGGAACGACGCCGGGTCGAACAGCTTCCCGCCTCGCCCCCGCATCCACCCTGTCGTGTCGCCTGCGTGCACCAGCCGGAACAAGGCGAGCAGGCGGTGCCACGCGCCGCGCCGTTCTTCCATAGTGTCGGGGTGCAGCGCTGCATCCTCCAACAAACGCGTGTGCAAGGCACGTACGCCATACCCCTGATCATAGAAGGCGCGGGACATCGCGTCGTCACGGGACGGGATCAGGCCGCGATCCTCTGCGTACAACAGGAACACCAGGCGCAGCAGGACGGCGAGCAACCCCTCGTAGACGATCGCTGGCTGGTCGCGCGTGATCGCCGACAGTGCGGTAGGCGACGCGGCGTGCAGCCCATGCATGAGCGCATGCAACGCGCCCAGCACCTGTGTCGCCAGCTTGGTCGAGACTTCGGCCTGCGACCGCCGGCTGGCCTCCGACAACGCCGGTAGCCGCCGCTCGGCCGCATCACCGAACAAACGGTATCGGTCCAGCAGGAGCTTCAGACCGCCCAGCATCGACCGCCCCGCCACGGTGCCCAGGGCACGCAGCGGGACCTCGAACCACCCGCTGCTCTCCCCGCCTTTCGGGGCGTAGACCATGCGCAGGGTTTCATCCGTCACGAGCAGGCCCGTCGGCACGCCCGTGTCGCGGAGCAGCCGTTCGAACCGTTGATGCGGCGTCGCCTCCCAACCCGGCAGCGCACCACGCTTATCTGGCTCGACACCCAGCGCTTCGGTGCGGATCAGCAGTTGCCATCCGTCACCACCTGGAGCGACCACCGCAAGGTGTGGCTCCAGGACCGTTTCGGACGCAGACAGAGGGACACGCAGGGCGTCGGGAACGTCCGGGCCGCCGGGACTGCCCGCGACCTGTGGGACGCGCCAATCCAGAATTTCGGACAGGAATGCCCACGGGTCGCGCAACGCGGGACCAGCCTGATCCCGCTCGTTCAGATGCGCGAGCACCGCCTCGGTATCCACCTTTGTCTGCTGCGCCGGCACCAGCGCGTGCGCCGCCAGGGCAGACGCGGTGACCACGATGCCGATCGGCTGAACCTCGCCGAGCCAGTGCTTGTTCGGGTCGCGGTCGGCTTCGACAGGCGCGCGCATTAGCCGGTCACCGGCCAGAGGTAAACCAGGCCAACCGGGTCAAGGCGGCTGGCGACGATCCGGTATCCGTCTTCCACGCGTCGCGGCTCCACTTCGATCTCTCGGTCCAACTCTTGCAGCCGGCGGCTGCGGTGTGCGCGATCCAGCCGGAGCTGCTTACGCTCTTCGTCCTCGAACAGGAGCAACTGTGGGTCATCGACCTGACGGTCCGCCGCCAGGATGCGATCTCGCTGACCCTGCAACAAGACCCGCAACGATGCGGCTTCCTCCCGCCCACGGGCAGCTAGTGCGGCTTCGGCCACCGCCTTCGCTGCCTCGGCTCGACGGTCAAGCTCGGGTGCCAGGTCTTCGGCATCCTTTCTCGCCCAGGACCGTGCGCGGGCCGTCGCATGGGGTGGTGGCAGCCGAGGGTCACGCAGCGCCGCATCAAGCTGGGTCAAGGTGGTTTCCTGCCCACGATCGCCAAAGGCACGCAGGGGTGCATTGTCGCGTGTCGCCTCGATCCACGGCGCCGTGACGGGGATGATCTCCTCGTGCAGACGCGCGGCGTTCGGACCGTACAGGGCGAGGCGGCCCAGCAGCACAACCCGGGGCTGCGCGGCCTGGCTGGCGATGACGCACACACGCTGCAGTCCAGACTGAAATCCCTGACTGAGGAACCGTGACAGCAGGCGCCGTACCAGCCGGTGCTCAAGGTGCAACTGCACGATGCCGGGGGCTTCGGTTCCATCCGGCAATGTCGGCGGGCTGAAGGTCACGGCTCGGATCGGGCTGGCGACGCGCCACTCCCCGACCCGCTCTCCCCGACGGCGGCGACGGTCGCGCAGATCGTCGAAGGCGTCCGCCCAGCCGGGTTCGTTAAACGGTGGGGTGGCGGGGTCAAGTTTGAACAGCGCCGCGGCCCCGGCCATCCCCGCCTCGGTGCCGGCAAGCGACCCGTCCGCGCGCACCAAGGCCGCGTTGACGGTGGCCTGTAGCTCGCTCGCCTCCACGCCGACCCGCTCTTTCGAGGTGGCTAGCACCCGGCGCAGGTCATCAAGCTCCCGCTTCAACCGGGCCTGACGCCGCTCGGTTTCGTCGTCGAGGTCCTTACGTGCCCGCTGGTCGCGTTCGTCCGCCTGCTCGGCCTCGACCGCCGCTGCGAGTTGCTGGGCGTTCCGTATTCCGTCGCGTGACATGCGCTCGGCAATCCGGCCGCCGATCACCTGGCCGACAGACCCTAACTGGGTGCG
>JANLPD010000094.1:0-1655 GCA_031367045.1 Frankiales bacterium
GCTTTCCTTGCTGGCCTTTTCTGTGCTCCATTTTTTGGTCGTCGTTCACTTTAAGGCTCGCTTGCGGCGGGTGTTGGGGTTGGTGCGGCGGGGGTCCTCGACGCGTTGGCGGACGCCGTCGAGGTGCTCGGTGGGCATCCCGGCTGCGCGGCTGGAAACCAGCCCGTCGAGGACGAGGCCGAGGAAGTCCACCAGCAGCGGTACGGGCACGTCCCGGCGTACGACGCCCGCCGCCCGCTGGCGCTCGAGGCGCGCCGTGGTGGCACGGGTAATCGCCTCCTGGCGCACCGCCCAGCTGGTCGCGAACTCGGGGTCGGTGCGAAGCCGGCGGCGGACCTCGAGCTGCACACCCAGCCAACCGGCGTCCTTGTCCCGTAGGTCGCGCATGACCTGGACGAGTCCGTGCTCGGCGACGACGGCGGCGGTCTGCTCGGCGTCCTGCTCGGCGAGAGCGAGGAACAGGGCGTCCTTGTCCTTGAAGTGATGGAAGATTGCGCCCCTCGACAGGCCTGTCTCGGCCTCCAGGACCTTGACGGTGGCGCCCTGGTAGCCGTACCGGGCGAACGCTCGACGGGCCGCCGACAGAATGTGCGCGCGCTTCGCGGTCAGCTCGTCGTCCGACACCTTGGGCACAAGATGACAATAGCAAACCGTACGTCCGTCTTGCAATAGCCACACGACACAGCCCCGAGGCGTGCGTACCTGCTGGAGGCACGACGCCGCGGGGCCGAAGGGTGGCGCTGGTGTATTCCGACCGCTGGTGTATGCCGACCTAGGAAGGCGATCCTGTCTCGGGAGCCTCCTCAGGCCGGCCGGGTCACCAGACCCGGCGGCGGGATCCGCCGATCGGCGCGAGGTTCAGGACCAGGCCGACGATCAACAAGATGATGCCGATGGTGGTCAGGACAGGAGGCCCGAGGAGCAGGCCAATAAGCAGCAGGATGACGCCGAGGACGACCATTGGGTGGGGCTCCTTCTGACAAGTCTTCATCCGTCCGGCGGTTCGCCGCCGGTCACCGTTCGGGTGCAAAGCATTGGTTCCCACGAGCACCGGTGCTTACGCATCCGCGTCCGTATCATCCACTTTCACCGTCGTGCCGCGTACGCAGGTCAGACGGCGCGCCGGTGGTGAGGAGGTGGCATAGTCCGACCGGATCAGGCGAGCGGAGAGGGACTTGGTGGAAGACCTCGAGCACGTGCGGAGCGCCTTGGGCGCCGTCATGTCGGGTGCGGAAGGTGGGCTGTCTGCCGCCGACCGGCTGTGTCTGGCCTGCGTAGAGCTGCTTGAGGTGGACGGTGCGGCGATCTCGCTGATGCAGGCGGGGACCACTTGGGGGACATTTGGCTCCAGCGGGGAGCTGAGCAGGCGGCTGGACGAGCTGCAGTTCACCTTTGGCGAGGGTCCGTGCCTCGACGCGGTCCGGCATGGCGGCCCAGTGCTCGTGGTCGACCTCGAAGATCCTTCTGAGCAGCGCTGGCCGGCCTATCGGGAGGCCGTGCTGGGCTCCGGTGTCCGGGCGGTGTTTGCGCTCCCCGTCGACGTCTCCTGCTGCCACGTCGGGGCCCTGGACCTGTTCCGCAAGCGCAAAGGGCCCCTGAGCGACACGGCTCTCGCTGGCGGGCTGCTGGCGGCTGAGCTCGCTGCGCTGCCCTTG
>JANLPD010000101.1:0-5126 GCA_031367045.1 Frankiales bacterium
ACCCCGACGACGGCGGCGAGCACAGCGACCACCAGCATCACCGGTAGGCTGACTCGTCCCTGGCTGGCGAGCACCCCGCCTAGCAGCAGCGCCGCCTCGCCCGGCAGGACCAGGCCCAGGAACGCCGCGGACTCCCCCGCAGCCAGCAGACCGATCAGCAGGTAGGCCGGCCATCCTGACAGCGACAGCACCGTCTGGAAAAGTTGCGTCATAAAAAGTCCTGTTCCTGGTCGAGGGGTCGGCAGCCACGGTGGAGGGTCGCGGCCAGGGTCCAGCTGCAGGCACGCGCGGGTGTCAGACGGCGGGAGCGACCGGCCGGTGCGTCGACACCTGCCCGGCGGGAGCGACCGTCGGGGCGGTTCCCGCGGGCAGCTGCGCCGACAGCCACCCCAACGCCGTAGGCAGGACGTTCCTCCAGGCAGTGAAGTTGTGCCCGGCTCCGGTCGTCTTGACGATTGTCGTGTCGACGGGGGGGTTCAGCAGCGCTGCGAAACGGTCCAAGGCGCGAAGCGGGCCAGGCTCCGCCGTACCGGCATACAGCCACAGCCGTACCGGGGGCAGCGGAAGGTGCGTCACGCGCCAAGAGGGGTCGTTGGCGTTACGCAGATCACGGCGGCCGTCGAACAAGTCCCCCGTCGTCACGTCGGTCAGCGCGCGGTAGTAGCCGGACAGGCTTGCCGCGGCCGCGTACCGATCGGGGTGGCGCAGGGTCAGGTTCACGGCGCAGTAGCCGCCAGTAGAGGAACCGATCAGCCCCCAGCCTGCTCCTGGGGGCAGGACCCGGAAGTGCTCGCGCATGAAGACCTGGAGGTCGGCGGTGAGGTACGTGTCGTCCTGCACACCGCCGACGGCATTGACACACTCGCGGTCCCTGACCGGCGAGCCGTTGGTGTCCGGCACCACGACGACGGTCGGTGCCATTCGTTGTGCGGCCATGGCGTTGTCGAGAACCAGGGCGAGCCCCAGCAGGTCGAGCATCTGAGGCGGATTGCCGGGGGAACCAGACAAGACCTCGATGGCCGGGAACCGGACCGCCGCCCGCGCCGGGTCAAAGTAGGCGTCAGGTAGGTAGACCACTGCCGGCCTCGACACCCCACTATGGCGCCCGGCGAGCTGGACGTGCACCAGCACGCCCCTGCCTGGCAAGCGTCGCGCCGCCGCGACGGGCAGGGACGCTGGGCTGTTGGCGCTCGCACTCAGGGAAGCGGTAACGCCATTGCGACCCACGGTCACTTGGGCGCCTTGGCCCGAGGTCAGGCTCGCCAAGGTGGGGAAGAAGCCGGCCTGAGCGTTCACGGCGGCGCCGCCTGCGAACAACGTGAGCACGGTGGCCATGAGGACCAGAGTCCCGCGCGCCGGCGCAGGGCGGTGCCACCGGTCCCACGTCCATGGCACCAGCACCACGCTTCCCGCCGCCAGCACCGCAGCTCCCGCGACGACTGGCCACGCGGTGAGCATCACTATGGCTCGCCCTGCTGTGACGTGACGTTCTCATCGCCATAGCGTGGCCTCGGCCTGCTGTGCAGGCCCTGAGAGGACAGCTCGACGCAGACCCGGGTGCTGGCGTCGTCGGCAGAACGCCTGATCGAGGACCAGCCCCGTCGCTCTCAGCGGGCGCACAGGAGCCGACCGGCATTGTCATCTTGGTAGGCACGCGGTCGACGACCGACAGAGGAACCCATGGACAGCAAGCTCGCTTACCGCGGCGTCAGTGGTCCTGTCGGCTCCGCCGATTCCAGCGCAACCGCGAGCGTCCACCCAGGACCAAGGCGGGCCGCCGATCCCCCCTCGGTGGCCCGCCTTGTGCAAATTCCGGCGCTGGACCGCCCCTAGGCTTGCACCGTGTCAACCCCCTCGACGCCGCGCACCCTGCTGGCCTGGTGGCGTCGCCATGCCGGCGTGCGGGTGCGTACGGCGCTGACCGCCGCCGTCGTGGTGGGTGCGGCGCTGGCCGGAGGCAGCGTGCTGTTCGTCGTGCTACTGCAACGGAACCTGGCCACGACGGTCGACGGGGCACTGCTCCAGCAAGCCCTGATCTTCGCGGATACCATCCACCAGCGAGGAGCTTCCGGACTTGACCTGCGCCGCCGGGTCGGGGAGAACAACGTCGTCCAGGTGCTCGACGCCGCCGGCTCGATTCTTGCCGCAAGCCCGGGACTTGAGGGCGAGGCGGCCCTGAGCTCGGTCCTGCCCCAGCCCAACAGCTACGTCCAGTTCACGCGACAGCAGCTGTCGGTCGTCGGTGAAGAACCTTTCCGCGTGGTGGCTCTGGGAGTGACGAGTCCTGACGGGCGGTCGATGGTCGTCATCGTCGCGCAGTCCCTGGAGAGTGTGCAGGCAAGCAAAAAGACCGTGACCGGGCTCCTGCTGTTCGGCGCCCCTTTTCTGCTGCTTCTCGTGGCAGGACTCACCTACTGGCTCTCGGGACGCGCTTTGCGTCCAGTCGAGGTGATGCGGCAGCAAGTCGCCGATATCGACGAGCGCACGTTGGCCGCGCAGCTGCCTCTGCCGGAGGCCCAGGATGAGGTGTGGCGCCTTGGGCGGACCATGAACCACATGCTCGACCGCCTGGATTCCGCCGCTACCGCGCAGCGGCGCTTCGTCTCCGACGCCAGTCATGAGCTACGAAGTCCGCTGACGGCCTTGCGAGCCAGCGTCGAAGTCGCACAGGCCCACCCCGACACTGCGGACTGGACCAGGACCGCCGACATCGTCCTCGAGGAGTCCCTGAGGCTCGAGCGGCTCGTTGCGGATCTGCTGCTGCTCGCGCGCGCCGACGAACGCGGTCTGCAGCTCCGCAGGGAAGACGTCGACCTAGACGATCTCCTGGCTGCGGAGGTGGAACGCCTTCGCGCCACGACCTCTCTCACCGTGACGAGTCACATCGTCCACGTGCGTGTCGTTGGCGATCGCGACCGGCTCCAGCGAGCGCTACGCAACCTGGTCGACAACGCCAGTCAACACGCGAGCTCGGCCGTCACGTTGAGTGTCGCGTCAGATGCTGCGATGGCCAAGATCGACATCGTAGACGACGGCCCGGGAGTCCCTGTTGCCGATCGCCTACGTGTCTTTGATCGGTTCGTCCGCCTCGACGACAGCCGAACACGCACCGTCGGGGGGACCGGGCTCGGCCTCGCGATCGTGCGTCAGATCGCACGGGCTCACCACGGCGACGTCGCCTTCCTCGATGCTCCCAACGGGAGCACTGTGCGGCTGTGCCTGCCCATGGAGCCGGGAAAGCGCTCGGTCTGATGTTCAGGCCTTCCGGCCGCCGAGCCGGACTCAGGCCATCCCTGCAGCCGTTAGGCGAACAGCAAAGGACGGGGGGAGTGTTTGGACCACCCGACGATGCCGGCGCAGCGCCACGACCGCCACCGCGATCCCGATCGGGACCGGCATCCAGTGGGTGACCGCACGGAACAACGCCACTGCCGGCCCCCCGGCAGCCATAGGTACACCCAGCAGCGCGAGCCCCGCGAGGAGCCCGACTTCGACCGGCCCGGTGCCGCCCGGCGCGGGGACGGCCGCTGCCAGGGAGCTACTGACCAGGTAGACCACGAGCAGTGCGAGGAGGGACACCTTGGTACCGGTCGCGAGCAACGCTGCAAACAGCCCTACCCCCATGAGCAGCTGACTGGCCGCCTGGATCAAGGTCAGCCGTCCAACGGCCGCCGGCTCTGAAAGAACGGCTCGGACGGCACGCGCCGAGATCATCCGTGCGCCCGTCAGGCTGCGAACGCCTCGCCGGCGCAACCCAGCCAGGACAAGGGCCAACAGCAGCCCTGCTGTCAGCACCAAGGGCCAGCTCACCGACGGCAGCCGGGCATGGCTCGGCAGTTGCACGGCGCCACTGACGGCCGCAGCGAGGACAACTACGAACAACAACGCGTATGCCAAGGCTCCACCCGCGGCGTATCCGGCAAGGGCCGCAACAACGCTCTGCCGGTCATAGCCGCGCCGGCGAAGCAGCCTCATGTGAGTGGCGTCGAGGCCGGCCCCAGCGGGCAGGACCCGGTTCAGCGCGGTCCCCACCATCTGCGCCTCCAGCACCGCCCGGCGCGGCGTGCCTTCACCTGCGAACACCCGCGCAGCATGGTGACGACCGCTGGCAGCCAGAATCACACCCCCGATCCAGCAGACCAGCAGCACCGCGACACCAAGGACTCCTGTCATCACAAGGTGTTACCTGCCCGACTGCGTCGGGCAGGTCGACGCGCCGGGTGGGTTGGGCGAGCCACCCGGGCGGCTGCCAGAGCACGACGGCCAGGTCGGAGCAGTCATTCTTTCGGGGCTCATTGCTCGGCCATCGTGGACGGCCGGCCCTCGGGCAACGCAGCTCTCCGCCTCGACCGCTCGATCACGAGCATCACACCGACAGACCCCGCAAGCAGTGGCAGCTGAGTGCTGATGGCTGTCGACATGCCGTGCTGGCCACCCACAACAGTGAGCAGGAGGGCAAAAAATACACCGAACTGCATCGCGCTGATCTGTCGCCTCAGTACTGCGTCATCGGTCATCGATAGCCACATAGAATCTCCCGATGTTGTGACCACGGTGGCCAGGCAGGTTGGGAACCAGACTGTGACCGAGTCGGTAGATGAAACGGCTGAGGACGGCTGAGAGGCTTCTCAGCCGGCCCGTGGCCCAGCCGCTCGCCGCCAGCAGAACCTGCGTGAGATGCGTCGCGTTCCGCACAGCGGTCTCTCAGTCAGCGTGGGCGACCATGATGTGGACAGGAGGTGCGCTGTGAGGGTGTTGCTGGTGGAGGACGAGGTACGTCTGGCCGAAGCAGTCCAGCGAGGCCTCGCCGCGGAAGGGTTCCAGGTGGAGCTCGCCCATGAAGGTCAGGAAGGGCTATTCAAGGCGACGACCGGTGCCTATGACGTCGTCGTTCTGGACATCATGCTGCCGGGCCTCAATGGCTACCGCGTCTGCCAGGAGATGCGGCGGGCGAAGGTCTGGACACCCGTGCTGATGCTCACCGCGAAGGATGGCGAGTACGACGAGGCGGACGCTTTCGACATCGGCGCAGACGACTACCTCACCAAGCCGTTCTCCTACGTTGTTCTCGTCGCCCGGCTTCGGTCTCTCGTCCGGCGCGGAGCCCCCGCGCGCCCAGCCGTGCT